>JAIXSD010000663.1 GCA_027484885.1 Rubrivivax sp. | reverse complement strand
GTCCGCTGCGATACACGCGCAAGACTTTTGGAAGCTTGGCCGAGCGGTTTAAGGCACCGGTCTTGAAAACCGGCGAGGGTTTATCCCCTCCGTGAGTTCGAATCTCACAGCTTCCGCCACTTAAGTGCTTGATTTCCTTAAAGATCAAGCCAAATCAACGGGTTACACGGACCAACTGTGACAGTTGACCGTGACATTTTGGTATCTTCTAGCCCATGAAGAGCAAGATGGCAAAGCCCCTAGGCCTGACTCCCGCGAGTCGAGGCCGAGCACCCAGTATCCGCATCTGTATCCCAGACGACCTCCGCGAGGCCTATGGAGGCCGCGCCGATTTCCGCCTAAGCCTGGGCAAAGTTGACTGGGCTACTGCCAAAGCCCGCGCTGCAACCGTCAGAGCGGCCAAAGAGGTCGAGTTCGCTGCCAAGCGGCAGGCCCTCAAGGATGCCAAGACCCTAACCCCGGTGACTGAGGTTTCGCCTGAGCTGTCCAACGCCATTGCTTTGGCTGTCTATGCCCGTGGCTTGGCGCAAGACGATGTACTCCGGGATGCCTCTGAATCAGCCGCGCTGTTGAGCGAGGTTGCAGCCGTTGCAAGGCAGCCGCTTGCAGCACTCCAGCTTCCGGCAAAGGAACCGGCCAAGCGCCGGGACTACAACGAAGGACTGACTGACGCAGAAGCGCAAACTCTGGCCGACCTCAACGCGCTGGCAGATGGGCAGGCAGGCCTGACTTTGGCACGCCGCCGCCTGACTGCGGTGCAGCCCCTGGCCGACTCTGTAGCGCGAGCGATGGGCCTTGCGGTGGACTGGTCCACAGAAAGTGCCCGCCGCGCTCTCATTGCTTCCCTGGCGGAGCACCGCCGCGCTTGGGGAGACAGGTCGCGGAGGGACAGCGGAGAGGTCATCCAAACGCCGCCTGAAGCAAAAGCCCCACAGGCAAAAGAAGGTTTGAACGGCTACACCTTGGAGGACGTCAAAACCGTTTGGCTGTCCACCCACCTCCCCAGCCGAACCTTGGTCAGCCGAGCGAACACGGCAATAAGGCGGGTCAATGAATGCCTTGGCACCCTGCCATTGACCGCATACACAAAGGCGCACGGGTCGGCTGTTGTCGCCCACCTCTTGAACAGTTGCAACGCACAGAAGACCGCCAAGGATCAGTTCGATGTCCTCAAGTCCCTGCTGAATATCGCTGCTGGCGTACAGGGCTGGATCGACTCCAATCCTTGGGCAGCCCATGCTGTGAAGGTGAAAAAGAGCCAGAAGCGCGTAGACCTGCCCAGCGATGTACTCCGCAAGCTCTTTGACTCGCCCCTGTTCAAGTCCTACACCCTCCCCACCTCTGTACTGGCTGGGGGCGCAGCTGCGTACTGGGTTCCTTTGCTGGGCCTCTACACAGGGGCGCGGCAGTCCGACCTTTGCCAGCTCCGCATCGAGGATGTGACCATCCACCCAGACATGGGCCTGACTCTGACCATCCTGGCCGATGCCGGGGACGAAGACGAGGACAGGCCTGAGACCAAGACCAAGAACGAGACAGCCAGAAGGCGTACCCCCATCCACTCGCATCTGATCCGGCTGGGGTTTGCTGACTACCTGGAGGACGTAAAGGCGACCGGCAGCAAGCTCCTGTTCCCGGATGTGAAGTATCCCGAGGGAGAGCCTGCGGGCTACAACTTCACCAAGTGGTTCAGCGCCTACCGCAAAGAACAAGGTATCCATCGCCGGTACCAAGACTTCCACGCTTTCCGGCACACCTCGCGCACCCGCCTAACGGACGCGAACGTGGAGCATGTGATAAGCAGCGCCTTGCTGGGACACACAGTAGGTGGAGGTACAGGACGCGGCACCTATGACCACTCGGTAGCCACGCTGCGGGAACATCTGGAAAAGTTGACTTACCCAGAGCTAGACTTCCTGCGCAGCTACCCGGCGCGCAACGCCTGAGCATAACCACGGAGGCCCCATGACCGATAGCGCGCAGCCCCTCTCCCCCGAAGATGAAGAGCTTCTCCAGCTTCTGCGCCAGGCCAACCGCCGCAACATCACGGAGCTGGTCCGCCTACAGGAGCAGTACGTCAGCGCAGGGCCCGCGCATGCCCCACGCCCCGCATACCTTTCAATGGTCGGAGGTGCGCTGTTTGGAGCAGGGTTCCTGTTCGCTCATTTCATGACGTGGCTCCTGAAGTAATCAGGGCGAGGCGGGGCAAAAGTTCTGCAGAAAATTTGTCAGAGGGCATCTGATGAGCGTGGGGCGCGGCTTCCCCCCCCGTGGCCCCCCCTGTTTCTGCATGGCTGCTCACTGGCAAACCTGCATGATTGCTCTGGACCGGATTGCGCATCCGTGTTCCGCATAGTGCAACAGTCCGCACAGAGGGACAGTTAGCTTTTGCTCCATTCGTTCAATGTAACAGAGCCCCCGTCTGCTGCGGATTCCCTGGGCTAGGCGGGGCACCAAGACCCCGGCAAAGTAGTGCTCTCGCCGCTTGATAGAGGCCTTGCACCGAGGCCAGGCGGCGCGGGAGGACGAACGAATGGACAGCACAATCCAACACCACAGCTACAGCCGCTGGGAGCAACTCATGGACCGCGTGGCGGCCCGGATGGATGCGGCAGCCCAGCGCATCGCGTCGATTCCAGGCCGCTTCATTGAGCGCCGCAAGGACTGCAGCGCGGGCATCTTCTTCTATCCCCGCCAGCCGAGTTTCTGGGCGGTCTGGGCGGAACCTGGGGCCTTCAATGTGCGCCTTGGGAGGCTGGAGATTCAGCTGGACCGCCCCAGCAAACTTTGACCCAGCAAGACAAGTAGTGCCCCACCTGGGGGCCCTTGTCGTTTCTGGATGGGGATTATCGAAAGAGGGCAGCCATCCCCCGCATTGCTGTTAGTCCTGCACTGCCTCGGCCTTGCGGCTGTTGACCACTCTGGAAATAGTGGAGCGGCTGGCCCTGGTTATTTCTTGGACCTTGCTCCAGGACTTGCCCTCCGCCAGGAGTTCGGCAATGGTGGCATGCAGCTTGGCGTCCACTCGCCGGCCCTTGTAGAGGCCTTCCGTCTTTGCCTTGGCGATGCCCTGGGCCTGTCTACGCCTGCGGTCGGTGTAGTCCTTGCGGGCCACCACGGCCAGCATATCCAGGAGCATCCTGTTTACTGCGTCCAGGATGGCCCCGGTGAACTCGTCTCCTGCTTTAGGGGCAGCCAGGGCCTGCCAGGACGTAGGCAAGTCCAGGGCCACCACGCGGAGCCGCTTGGCCGCCAGCTTGGCCTTGAGCGCTTCCCAGTCTTCGGAGGTCAAGCGGGACAGGCGGTCTACTTGCTCCACCAGCAGCACATCCCCGGGGGCCGCATCCTCAATCAGCTTGAACAACTGGGGCCGCTGAAGCTTTGCCCCGGACTCGTTCTCAATGTGCCAGGAGGCAATGCGCTGTCCCTGGTTCTTGGCGAACTCCTCAAGGTCCCCGCGTGCCCGGGTTGCGTCCTGGTCTTCGGTACTGGCGCGGAGGTAGGCGTGAATCAGTTGCATGGTCTGTTTGTCGATTGGTTCGATTTAACTGGTTCGCATAATAGTGGTTTCGTTTGAGTTGTCAATCAACGGAAAGCGAACCAGTTCTCTGGAGGTCCGTTTGGGTATACCTGAATCGAACTGGACGGAAAGTGCGCGATGCAGCCCGGGCCTAAACCCATCCCTTCGCAAACACGAGCAGACCATTGAGGCTTTGCGTCACCTAGTCCGGCCAAATCGCTCGATGCAGCAAGCACTTAGCCGGTGCAGATTGGGTACTGGCAAGCTAAACCCTTGCCTTCGGGGAGACCCCCTCCTTCTCTCCTTCTTCACTCCTTAAGGAGACCTCTTGGTTTCCAGCCCGGAGCACACCACACCTGGGCCATGGGAGGAGCCTCACCAAACCATTAGCCTGTCCATCCCGCAGCCTGGCTTCTTGGCCTGCTTTTCAGAGGGCATCTGCTTTCTAACCTTCAGTCTCAGAGTGCCTCAACCACGGCATATGACGCAGACTGTTCACGGTTGTGGTCGGACGGCTCATGAAAGCCACGAACACCCTAGCGGTGATGGCTTTGAGGACCGATGTAACGACCAGCCGGTAGGCTAGGGACTTGCTTGGCGCTATGCCCTTGGTCAGGCTTTACAAGCTTCAGGCGCTGGGCAACTACTGGGCAAATGGCTTCCCAGCCACTGACCCGACAAAGGCCCCCACGCATTGACCCGCTTGCAGGTCCTTCAGGCTTCGGCTTGGGGGGCCTGTTTTTTTGGTCGGACTACTTCCGGTAGACCTGTTCGACCTCCACGCCTCCAGGCGGCGAGGTGTACATGATGAGCGCGGGCAAGCCTAGGAGAAGGACCAAAGCGAGGACCTTAGCCAACAGGTCGCCTATCGTAAGCGGCCCTTTCCCGCCAGCAGGCGACCCGGTGTTCTCGATGTGCGCTGCGTCCCTCCTGGAGAAGCTGGAATAGTTCCTGGTGTCCAGCCAGTCCCAATTTTGGGCGGCCGGCTTTCCGTCTGGGGCCTCTGATGAGGTCTGGTCCATGTTTTCTCCCTGTCCCTTTTTGGTGGGCGCAGGTTAACAGGCTACTTAGACGGCTTTTCCAGTAGCCGGTTGCATTTCGGGAAACAGGTGTGATAGTGAAATTCCTTCAACTCACTATCGGAGTCTCAAATGATTTCTATTCGTTTGGATGCTGTTTACGCTGCCCCCGCATCCCCTGGGCAAGGATGGTGCTACACCATCATTTCAAGGGCTCAGTCCCTGGCGAAGGGCCGGGTGAGGGGCTTGGAGCGGCTGTGCGGGCCGAGGTAGGCGCAGAACTGGCAGGACTGGAGGGGCTGTGCGCTTTCACCCTACATGTGCCCGGGGTCTCTACAGAAAAGCCTCTTCAGCCAGTGCAGATTGGAGGGATGCCAATTGTTTAAACATGAGCCAGATAGCAGTAAGGCACGGCGCGCCCCTTTCCATAGTGCAGCGACACCCCACGCCCATAGCTTGGCGCAACGGTCCAGGTGCCCGCCCACGCTCACCTGCGTACATGCAGTTGGGCTACGAGTCTTAGAAAATTCCGTCCGCACACCGCCCATGGCATCGGAGAAACCATGGATGGATCAGCCCTAAGAACAGGTTTTCCCGGGTACAGGCCCACGCGCAGACCCCCGTGCTGCTGCGTAGAATGGGTTATGGCCCCCGACCGATACACGTACATGTTGCGCCTACTAAAGCGCAACCCTGAGCGAATCCGCATGGATCGCTTGGCAGAGTACATGCGCCTATTTGCAGACTTACTTGGTCTGGATAACGACCCTGTTTTTAAGGGGATCAAGAAAGCAAGCACGGGCCTGAAGGTCGCAATTCCTCCTGACCGGAGACTGTACGCAGCGCTGCGCCTAATTGAGAGCGGGGCGAACTCTGAGAGCAAACCCGCCCGACTAGTCCGTGATCTAGAAGGAATGCTCGGCATAGACGGAATCGCGGAAGCCCAACTTCTCGACGCTGATTCAAACGTAATTCGCCTACTTCGAGGTGTAGCACCAGCTAACGATAAGCTTGACCGCCTTTATCAAGAAGGAACGGTGGACGGAACGGTGACGGGCCTAGTCGGGGCGGATGACACCATGCACCTTCACTTGCGCGACCAAAGGTCCCTGGACTACCGACTTGTGGTTAGGGACGAAGAAATGGCCCGAGGCATCCTCCACCACTTTCGGCATGGGACGATCCGAGCCACCATCCAGGGCACATGGGTTCGCACTGAGCATGGGTGGATACCAGAGGCTAACAAGTGCACGGTGAAGGCGTTTGAGCCTCTCGATGACACACCCGTTTCGAAAGTGTTTGAAGAATTGGCTGCCCTGCCGGGGAATGGCTGGGCCGCTGTTGAGACACCGGAAGAGCGCTGGAAAGAGCTGAGGGGCATCCATTGACAAAGGACACGATTCCACAGCGAGTGGCTGTTGACGCCAATTTTTTGGTCGCTCTTGTAGACCCCAAGTTAGCCAGTGATACGCGGGCGCGAATCGACTACTTCCTTTCCCGCATTGAGAAGGCCAAGGCGCAAATCATCATTCCTATGCCTGCTCTGGCCGAGTTCCTTGTAAGGGCCGACACTGCCGGCATCGAGACAGTGAACAAGCTCGAAAGAAAATCCTTCATCCAGATTGCACCTTTTGATCGAGCTGCAGCGTTTGAATGCGCACTTATTGATCGAGCTGCACTAGGCTCAGGCACAAATGGCGAGCAGAAGGATGGTCTTGGAAAAGGCGCGAAGAAAGACGGAGTGGACGCGCCATGGCAGAAGATCAAGATTGACCGGCAAGTCGTTGCCACTGCCAAGGCTAAAGGTGCAGCCTGGATGATTTCTGCTGATGCGGGTGTTCGAGGCAACGCCTTCCGCGTAGGCATGCAGGCCTTTACCGTTGATGAGTTAGAGCTGCCTGAATCAGCTCGCCAAGGTCAACTAGAGCTAGTCCCGCCAACAGTTAGGGCTGGGGTAACTGAGAGCGCTGCCTTGAAAAGCTAGGTCACTAGCTAATTCTGTTCTGCAGTGAGTCCATGGCTAAACCTACTTATGCGGGATGAAAGCCATAGAATCCAACCCTCGCGTGTGACGAGTTACTGTGACAGTTGAGCCAGTTGAAACCCTCGTAACTCGTTGATTATTAATAAAAAGAAGCTCAGACCCCGTGAGTTCGAATCTCACAGCTTCCGCCATTTTTTGCGAGCAACATCAACAGCTTGCAAAACATCATGAGATCGGCCGTGTGATTCCTGTGCGAATCACCGACCACGCTCTCCCACACGCGCCACCTGGCACGACCTCAGCCGATCTGCTTCGGCTTCGGCTTCTTTGGCGAGTTCGACAAGATTCACTCGTGATCCGTCTGACATGGCGGCAGCGGGTTTCATCATCCCGGCTGGGACAGCCGGGGGCTGGATCGGGAAAGGCGCTCGCGAGCGCGCCACCTGCGTTCAAGACCATCGGCACGGCGATCGGAAGCCGAGCGGTTGAGGGTGAGCTCATCGTGGACCCTCGCCATGTTGCGGGTCGGCTGGGCCGCTCGCAGTCGAGCTGCGCGCTCACTGGCAACATTAGTCTCGAGGTCTGCAACGCTTGATCGATCGGTGGCCCTGGTAGCCCATCCCGGACACGAAGCAAGCCACTGCGATCGCAAGCAGAGCTCCATACACGTCGAGCATTGCAGCCATCGAATCTCCACCTCGAGCGCGTCGCGGCTTCGCAGCCCGCCTTTCTCCGCCTTCCCGGCCTCGACCTGAGCCCGACATGTGCCTAAAGACGCCGTCCGCAAGGCGCAGCTGACGGTGACACATCCGCCCGCCCACCCGCATTGGCGTGGCGGCCGGGTGGCGGCCAGCACCACAGAGGCCGGATCACAAGTTTTCAACGCTGCCAAAGACTTGGTGTGGTGCACCAGCAGATGGCCTGAAAAGTGCTTTTTTGGGCCCGCTCACTGAGCGATCCCTGCTCAAGAGGCCTTCTTAAGATCGTGCGCGAATCCGCCTCCTGCACCGTGCAGCCCCACGCCCCACCACTGTGCAGGCATCCGGGCAGAACAGGTGCCAGGCAACCGCCCTCACCAGCCGTCTTCTGCCATGACTCCTCATAACACTTCCTCTGCCACCGACCTCGACACGAGCGCGCACGCGTATCACGGGGCTTATGCCAATCGCCCCTCGCGTCGGCTGATGCTGGCGCGAGGCTGGAGCATTCTTTGCCTGTGCGCACCGACTGCAGTCTGGCCACAGGCGGTCACCGTCGGGCCCACGATCTACTTCGCTGATTCGCGCAGCGGCGCCAACGGCACAGCGGGCAAGGATGCGGTCGGCGGCGGCTCTTGCGTCAGTGGCCCCGTGCCAGGTACGCCGGGTGCTGTTGGCCCCTCGATTGACGAGACGGTCAACTTGAGCCTGGTGTCCTTGGTCTACCCGGGAACGCTCATCGGCGTCAGCAGCCGAGGTGGCGATGGCGGCAAAGGCGGCAATGGCGACCCTACCGGCCAATGCGGCAAGGGCGACTTTTACGGTCAGCCTGGCGGTGCAGGCGGCTCTGTGACCGTGTTTGTGAAGCCCGGCGCGAACCCGGCCGAGGCGGTCTACAGCACCACGAGCACCGGCGTGGTGGCAGCCAGCCATGGTGGAGCGGGCGGCAATGGCGGCAACAACACCCGCGGCAAAGACGACTACAAGGGCGGCGATGGCGGGGAAGGCGGCGCTGGCGGCAATGTCCGGCTGGAGAACGCGCTGTCCATGCAGGTCAGTGGTGGGATCGGTGTGCTGGGGCTGGCGGCCCAAAGCGGTGGCGGCGCCGGTGGCGCCGGTGGTGATGCGGCCAACAAGGCCTATGCGGGCAGTGGCAAGAGCGGTGGGGCCGGTGGTAGCGTGGTGCTGCGCAATACCGGCAAGATTTGGACCGATGGCGGCAACGCGATGTCTGCACAGAGCATCGGCGGCTTTGGCGGTGACGGTGGTGTGAACACCAAAAGCCACAGCGGCAGTGGCGGCACGGGCGGCAATGGCGGCACCCTGGCCGTGGACAACACGGGGGCGCTGCAGGTCGGATCTGGCGCCCGCGCGGGCTGCAGCGACAGTGTCACCACGAACTGCAATCCCGCCGGCGGATTCGGCCTCGCGGCACAGTCGGTCGGCGGCGGCGGCGGCCATGCCGGCGCCAGTGCAGGGCTTCACATCCTGGGTGCCGAGGGCGGTGCAGCCGGGCATGCGGGCGCCGTGGTGGTGAACAACACCGGATCGGTCTCTGTCTTCAGTCCCGCGAGCACCGCCTTGTTCGCCCAGGCCATTGGCGGCGGCGGCGGTTCGGGCGGCATGGCCATTTCCAGCGGCAGCAAGACCACGGCCGTCGGCGGGGCTGGCGGCGCGGGCGGTGACGGTGGCGCCGTGACCGTCATCAACTGGAACAGCCTGTGCACCGGCGTCGCGTGCAATGGTCAGGACCGCTGGACGGCCGATGACTCGAGCGCCGGCGGCGCCATCGCCCTGGTGGCCCAGAGCATTGGCGGCGGTGGCGGTGTGGGCGGCTTTGCCAAGGCCAAAGGCAAGGCCACGACCATTTTCGGCAACGCCTCGGCCATGGCCGTGGGCGGCACCGGTGGCAGTGGCGGCGTGGGCGCGCAGGTGCTGGTGACCCATGTCGGGCACCTCGGAACCGCCGAGATCAGTTCCCCGGCCTTGCTGGCCCAAAGCATCGGCGGCGGCGGCGGCAGTGCGGGCGGGGCCCTCGCGTATGCGACCGCCTTGGCTGGCGACAGCGCTGCCGTGTCTCACGGTGGCGCCGGTGGAGGCGGTGGCAACGGCGGCAATGTGCTGGTGAACTGCAACAGCTACAGCGCCCTCTCCTCCAGCTTCAGCCCCTGTGCCGGCACGCCTGTGCTGACG
>JAIXSD010000373.1 GCA_027484885.1 Rubrivivax sp. | reverse complement strand
GTCTTCACAGTACAGCTGGTCAAGCCGCGCCAGATCGGCAGGCTGCAACTGTTCGAAGAAGGCGATCACCGCCTGCACGCGCGGGTCGGGGTTTGTTGCGCTCATAGTCCGGTGGCGCGTCGCACGGCGCGAAAGTAAAGGCTGTGGCCGAGGTGGCTGAGCAGCTTGAGCCAGAGCGTGAAGCGCTTGGGGAAATGGATCTCGAACTCGCCCTTGGACCATCCCTTGAGGATTTCGCTGGCGGCCTGCTCGGCGCTGATCAAGGCGGGCATCGCAAAGTCGTTCTGCGCCGTCAACGGTGTGGCCACAAAGCCGGGGTTGATCACCGAGACGCCGATGTGCTCGGGCGACAGGTCGAGGTACAGCGCTTCGGCCAGGTGGCTGAGCGCCGCCTTGGACGGCCCATAGGCCAGCGATTTGGGCAGGCCGCGGTAGCCGGCCACGCTGGACACCAGGCTCAGATGGCCGGGCTTGCCCTGCCTGGATTGCTCCAGCAATTGCGGCAGCAGGGCTTGCAGCAGCTTGAGCGCACCGATGTAGTTGATGTCCAGATGACGCAGGGCGTCGCTGAGCGAGAACTGCTGCGCGCGCATGGGCTGGTAGTAGCCGGCGCAGTACATGCACAGGTCGATCTGGCCGTGGTTGCGCACGATCTGCTGCACGGCCGCGAGCAGGGCCTGCTCGTTCATCACATCCAGCGGCAGGGGTTGCGCGCCCGGATGCTGGGCGGCGAAGTCATTGAGCAGATCGGCCTGCCGCGCCGAGACGATGACCCGTGCACCGGCCGCATGCAGCTTGGCGGCCACCGCCCGGCCAATGCCGCTGGAGGCGCCGACCAGCCAGACCGTGCGGCCATGCCAGCTCTGGATCTTGGGGTTCAGGGACATGGACGCGTTCTGCTCAGAGTTTCTGGAACGACAGGGTCACTTCCCCGAGCGTAAGGCCGAATTTGCTCATCCTGGCCTTGTTCAGCAAGGTGCGCTCGTCCATCAGGTACATCCAGTCGTCGAACTGCACCTCGTAGACGCTGCCATCGACCGGCAGCTTGAGCGTGTAGGCCCAGCGCAGGGCGTTGCCGGCCGCCTGGCCCTGAGCCTCGCCCAGCACATCGGCCGCAGTGCCGCTGTAGCGGCCCTGGCCCAGGTCTTTCAGGGTCCAGACGCGGCGTTCGCGCTTGCCGTCGCTGTACTCGAAGTCTTCTTCCAGCACCCCGGTGTTGCCGGTCCATGTGCCTTGCAGCTTGACGATGAAGCGGCGCTGCACCTTGCCGGCCCGGTCGGTGAAGATGCCGTGGGCGATCAGTGGGCCGTTGAAATAGCGGCGCAGATCGAGCGTGGGCGTTTCGCGCGCGTAGTCCTCCGGCTGGGGCGCCGAGGCGCAACCGGCCAGCAGGCTCAGGGCGCCCGCAGCGGCGCCGGCCAGCAGCAGGCGGCGGTGGGATCGGGTCGTGGTCATGGCAGGTCCTCCCCTTGCGGGCGTATCCAATGGCGGTAGAGCAGGGCTGCCGCCGCCAGCTTGAGCAGGCAGGGCAGCAGGCAGTAAGACAGGGTCAGGGCGTTCAGCGCCTGGGCGTCACGCGCACCCGGCGTGTAGCCCAGCAGTTGCAGCAGGGGCAGGGCCAGGCCGGCAGCCAGCGCGAGATTGAGCTTGTTGGCGGCGTTCCACCAGCCGAAGAAGCTGCCCTCGGCGCGGGCATGCAGACCGGCGCGCTGGATCACACCGGCCAGCATGGCACCAGGGATGGCCAGGTCCGCCCCCAGCGCCGCCCCGCTGGCCAGGCAGACCGCCACGAAGCCGATCTGATCGCCTGCGCCCAGCACCGCCGCCCAGGCGAAAGCCGCCACGGCCAGCACCATGCCCAGGCCCCAGCTGCGAGCCTGACCCCAGCGCGCCACCAGGCGCAGCCACAGCGGCAAAGAGGCCGCGGCGGCCAGGAAATAACTGGCCAAATACAGGCCTTCGGCCTGCGGCGTTTGCAGCCGGTCGCGCACAAAGAACAGCAGCAAGGTGGCCGGGATCGCCGCCGCAATGCCGTTCAGCAGAAACACCGCCAGCAGGCGGCGAAAGCCGCGGTAAGTCCAAACCCGGATTGCCCGCGCCCGAGCCGCCGGCCCGCTGGCCAAGGCACGCGGGGCCCAGCGCAGCAGCAGCAAGCTCAGGCCCAGGGCGGCCGTCAGCACGGCGGAGGTGCCGGCCAGGCCGATCCAGCCGGGCAGCAAGCTGGCCGCGATCACGCCGGCCAGCGACAACCCTTCACGCCAAGCCACCACCCGGGTTTGCTGCGCCGGGCTGCCGCCCAGCCGCGCGCCCCAGGTCTGGTGCATCACGCTGAGCAGGCTGTAGCCGGCGTAGCAGACCAGCAGAAAGGCGCCGCACCAAAGCAGCAAGCCCTGCGGCTCGCGCAGCGGCGGGAAGAACAGGGCATAAAAGCCCGCGCCCAGGGCCGCCGCCGCCGCGGCCATCAGCGGCAGCACGCGGCGTGGGTGTTCGTTCAGCCAGCGGTCGCACAGGCGGCCGATCCAGGGGTCGACCAGGGCATCGAGCAGTCTCGCGGCCAGCAGCAGGGCGCCGAGCCAGGCCAGCGGCATGCCGTAGTTCTGGGCATAGTGGGCCGGCAGGCTGACGTAGAGCGGCAGGGCGACGAAGGCGAGTGGAAAGCCCAGGCCGCCGTAGCGCAGGCCGGCCGCACGGCCGCGGCCCAGGCCGGCGCTCAGGGTTTCAGCCTTGGCTGCGTGGGCCACGGTGTTCGCCAAGCGCCTGGCTGCTGTCGCCCGGGCGTTTCAAGAGTTGCTCGCGCATGCCGGGCTCGGAGCTTTGCGGCGCCAGCCAGATGCCGCTGAACAGGCGGGCGAAATCGCCGTCGGCAATCTGCCGGCGCGGCTGGCTGTTGACGAAGAACTGCACGCCGCGCCCCGGCTCGAACAGGCCGCTGATGCGGTCGCCGGCCTTGACGTCGGGGAAGGCGGCTTCCATCTCTGCCAGCCAGCGCTGGGCCTTGTCCTCGTTGATCTCGGTTTGGCGCCGCATCTCCACCAGCGAGCGCATGGCAATCTCGCGCCCGCTCAGGCTGCGCGCGTACTCCAGCTCCAGCGCCAAGGTCTGGCGCGCCCAGTTGTCTGCGTTCACGTGCTCCGACACCCAGAGCCGGATGTCGTAGATGCGCAGGCCGAAGAAGCGCATCTGCGCCTCCGACTGCAGGCGCAGCGCCTCCGGCACTTCGGCCGGACGCTTGCGCTGGGCGTGGGCCGGCAGGACCAGCAGCCCGGGCATCGCAAGAAGCAGGGGGCGGCGCCGCATGGTCTCAGCCCTCGCGCACCAGGGTGAACTGCATCACATCGGTGTTGTCGGCGGCGAAGGCCGCTTCGCAGTACGCCAGGTAGAACTCCCAGAGCCGCATGAAGCGGGTGTCGAAGCCGAGCTCGCGCACCGGGCCCTCCTGGTGCAGGAAGGCCTCGCGCCACTGGTGCAGGGTGCGGGCGTAGTCCTGGCCAAAGGCCAATTCATTGACCACGCGCAGCCCGGCTTTGGCCGCGTGCGCGCGGAATTGGCTGGGGCTGGGCAGCATGCCGCCCGGGAAGATGTACTGCTGGATGAAATCGCTGGAGCGTGCATAACGCTCGAACAGATCGTCACGGATGGTGATGGTCTGGATGCAGGCGCGGCCGCCGGGCTTGAGCTTGGCGGCCACGGTCTGGAAGTAGCCATCCCAGTATTCACGACCCACCGCCTCGAACATCTCGATCGACACCACGGCATCGAAGGCCGGGTCGGCAATGTCGCGGTAGTCCTGGAAGCGCAAGTCGGCCTGCGCGGCCAGGCCGGCGCTGGCGAGGCGCTCTTGCGCCCAGGCCAGCTGCTCGCTGGACAGGGTGACGCCGGTCAGGTGGGCGCCGAAGTCGCGCGTGGCGGTTTCCGCCACGGCGCCCCAGCCGCAGCCGATTTCCAGCACGCGGCTGCCCGGGCCGATCTGGCATTCCTCCAGCGCGCGGCGCATCTTGGCCGTCTGGGCCTCGGTGAGGCTGCGCTGCGAGTCGCCGGCGAACCAGGCGCTGCTGTAGTTCATGCTCGGGTCCAGCCAGAGCCGGTAGAAGGCATTGCCCAGGTCGTAGTGGGCGTGGATGTTCTTGCGGCTGCCGGCGCGGCTGTTGCGGTTGAGCAGGTGCTTGACCCGGTGCAGCAGGGCGCCCCACCAGGAGCCGAAGATCACCGCATCGAGCGCCTCGCGGTTGCGCACGAAGAGTTCGAGCAGGGCGCGCAGATCGGGCGTGCTCCAGTGGCCGGCTACAAAGCTCTCGGCAAAGCCGATATCGCCCGAGCGCAGGGCCGCGGCGCAAACCGCCCAGTCGCGGATGCGCAGGGCCGCGCGTGGGCCTTCGCTGCCGCCGAAATGGGCGCTGCTGCCATCGGG
>JAIXSD010000612.1 GCA_027484885.1 Rubrivivax sp. | reverse complement strand
CGGCGGTCGAGGTTGTTGTTGCCCGAGGAGGCGACGATGTCGGTCTCGATCACGCGGCCGCGGTGGTCCACATGGATGTTCATGGTCAGCTCGCCGTAGAGCTTGCGGCCTTTGTAGGTGGGGAAGTCGCGCGTGCCGCGCGCCTCGACCTTGCGGCGCAGGCTGTCGTAGTACTGGGCGTAGACCACCTCGCGCGTGGCCGGGCTGACATAGCGCTTGCGCGGCCGCGCGTTCTCTTCGTTGACGCGGCGCTCGATCTCGGCCAGCAGCTGCACCAGCTGGCGGCGCCGCTCCGCCTGCTCGCGCGCCTCGGCCGTGCCGCGGTCGCGCTCCTGGTCGGGCAGGGGCAGCAGGGCCAGCTCGCGCCGCACCCGGGCCAGCAGCTGTTGCTGCTGTTGCTGCAGCTCGGCGATCTGGGCGTGCTGCACCTCGTTCGCCTCGCCCGCCTCCAGCAGCTTGGACGGCGGCAGGGGCGAGGTGGCGCGGCCCGTCTCGGCCTGGCCGCCACCGGCCAGATTGGCCTGAGCCAGGGCCATGGCCTTGGTCGGCGCCTCGGTGCTGCGGCTGTTGACCAGCACCACCTCCAGCGGCGTCTCTTCGAACAGGCGGTTGAAGTTCTCGGGATCGACCCAGCGGAAAGCCAACAGGCCGGCGTGCAAGCCGGCCGAGATGAACAACGCGATCTGGAGGGTGGAGAACTTGCCGCGCCGCATCGTCGTCAGGTCGCTGCCGCCTCGGCAGACGTTCCGCCGCCAGTGCCGGGGCTGTCGCCCTCGCCCTCGCCGCTCATGTCCAGCGCCAGGGTCAGCGGCCCCGCGCCTTCCGCGGCCTCGTCGTCTTCGGACTCGGCGGCCGGGTCTTCGCCCGCGCCGGCGTCTTCGGCCTCCAGGCGTTCGATCAGGGTGGCGTGCACATCCAGCGTCATCTCATCGGTGCCGGTGATGCGCACCCGCACATGGGCGCCGCGCGGCAGCGGCTCGCAGCCCAGGGCCTTGAAGACCAGGGGCAGGGTGTCGGCGCGCACCAGGCCGTCCTTCATGACGGTGGCGGTCAGCTCGCTGATCTCGTTCTGCACCAGATAGCGCAGGGTCCAGAAACGCTCGATGCCGTTCTGGAAACCGTTGTAGGCGGTGTAGGCCGCGTCAAAGCCCGAGATGATGGAGAAGAGCTGCGCGTCCTTGGGCTTGAACGGTGCCACCAGGGCGGCCGTGCGGCCGTTCTTGGCGCAGGCAATGATCTGCCACTGGTTGACCAGGTCCACATAACGGCGCAGCGGCGAGGTGGCCCAGGTGTACTGCGCCACGCCCATGCCGGCGTGGGGCAGGGCCTTGGTGCCCATGCGCACCTTCACGCCCGGCGCCATGCTGGCCTGGCTGCGGTAGATGCCGGGCAGGCCCATGTCGTTGAGCCAGCCGCCCCAGGTGGAGTTGGCCAGGATCATGGCCTCGGCGACGATCAGGTCCAGCGGCGAACCGCGCTGGCGGGTGCTGATGCTGACCACTTCGCTGCCGTCGGGCTCGCGCTCGCCGTTCGAATCGAGGCGGAAGTTGTAGTCCGGCCGGTTGAAGTTCTCGGGCTTGCCGCGCACGACTTCGCGCTGTGCCTTCAGGTGGTTGGCCAGGCGGAAGGTGAAGGCCAGCTCGGGCGCAAAGGCGTAGTCGGCCGGGGCGGCGCCGGTCAGCGTTTCGGCGGTGATGATGCCGTCCAGCTTGTCGTGGCGCAGATTGGCCTTGATGGGCACGCGCTCCAGCTTCGTCTCGCTGCCGGTCACGGCCAGCGTGGCCTCGTCCAGGGTGACGTAGAGCGACACGGCCGGGCAATCGCGCCCTTCAATCAGCGTGTAGGCCTGCACCACCTCGTCCGGCAGCATGGTCAGCTTCCAGCCGGGCATGTAGACGGTGGACAGGCGCTCGCGCGCCACCTTGTCCACGGCCGAGTCGGGCTGGAAGGCCAGGCCCGGCGCGGCGATGTGCACGCCAAAGACGATGGTGCCCGTGCCCAGACCCTGCACCGACAGCGCATCGTCGATTTCGGTCGTGGCCGAATCGTCGATAGAGAAGGCCTGCACCGGCGACAGCGGCAGCTCGTCCTTGATCTCGGGCGCCTGCAGGGCCGGGAAACCCGTGCCCTTGGGGAACTGCTCGAACAGGAAACGCTTCCAGTGGAACTGATAGGGGCTGGCGATGGCGCCGGCCGCCTTGAGCAGATCCAGCGGCGCCTTGTGCGAGCGGCGCGTGGCCTCGACCACGGCCTTGTACTCGGGGCCGTTCTTGTCGGGCTTGAAGAGGATCTTGTAAATCTGGTCGCGGATCGCGTCCGGGCAGCGGCCGGCGGCCAGCTCCTCGGCCCAGGCCTCGATCTGCAGCGCCTGCTGGCGCTTGCGCTCGATGCCCAGCAGGGCGGCCTTGACCACCTCTTCGGCCGCCTTCTTGAACTGGCCCTTGCCGGCGCGGCGGAAGTAATGCGGCGCTTCGAAGAGGCGGAACAGGGCGGCCGCCTGGTGCGTCACCCCGGCCTTGGCGTCGAAGTAATCGCGTGCCAGGTCGGCAAAGCTGAACTCGCTGTCGGGCGCGAACTCCCAGGCCAGGTCCAGGTCAATCTCCTGGGCCAGGCGCTGGCCTTCCGCGATCAGCTCCGCCGGGGCGGGCTTGTCGAACTTGAGCAGCACATTGGCTGCCTTCACTTTGACGCGCTTGCCCGACTCCAGTTCGATCTGCATCGAACTTTCGGCTTCGGACATGACACGGCCGGCGAGGAATTTTCCGGCTTCATCGAACAGGGCAAACATATGGGCGGCATTGTCGCTGATCAAAGCCACTCTCTCGGGCGCCCGGCCCTCACCCCTTGGTTCGGCCCCGGTTCGGTGCGGGCGCGGTCTGATTAAGATGGCCCGTCGGTTGGATGCAGTGCCGGGTTCTGACCGTCTTCTTCATCGGTGCGGGCCCATCGGCCCGCCGGTTTTGGGGCTCGGTGCGCCACCGCGCGGCGGGCTGGAATCAACTCTTGAGCATGCCATCCATGAACCTCTTCTCTTCGCGCCTGGCCCTGGCCCTGAGCGCCAGCCTGCTGTGCGCGCCGCTGTTCGCACAAACCGCCGCCAACGCACCGTACCCCGCCACCCCGCTCAAACCCGTGACGGACGTCTACCACGGCACCGCCGTGGTCGACCCCTACCGCTGGATGGAGGACATGAAGTCCGCCGAGTTCCAGTCCTGGTTGCGCGCCCAGGCCGACTACGCCAAGGCCACCTTGGCCCAGCTGCCTGGCCGCGCCGCCTTGCGCGAGCGCCTGGGCCAGCTCGCCGACGCGGGCGAAAGCACCGGCGGCTACAAGCTCGTGGCCGGCCAGCTCTTTTATATGAAGCGCGCGCCGGGCCAGAACCAGTCGCGGCTGTGGCTGCGCGCCGGGGTGGAGGGTGCCGAGCGCGAGCTGCTGGACCCCAACAACATCCCCGGCGAGCCCGGCAAACATGCGATCGACTGGTACACGCCTTCGCCGGATGGCAAGCGCCTGGCCATCGGCCTGTCCAGCGGCGGCTCGGAGAACAGCGTGCTGCGCGTGCTCGATGTGGCCAGCGGCAAGTTCTTGAGCGAGGCCATCGCCCACACCGGCCTCAACCAATTCGGCGTGGCCTGGTTCAAGGACGGCAGCGGCTTTGCCTACAACCGCCACCCGGCGGAAGAGCGCTACAACAAGAGCGCCGTCTTCCTGCACAAGCTCGGCGCCGACCCGGCAAAAGACCAGCCCCTGTTCGGCTGGGAGGTCAACGCCCAGGAGGAGCACGCCCTGGCCGACCTGCCCTACGTCTATCTGAGCAAGGATTCGCGCTGGGCCCTGGCCGAGGTGCTGCATGGCGACGCGGTCGAGCGCTCTTACTGGGTGGCGCCGGCCGAGGATCTGCTCAAGAAGGGCGCGGCCACCACTTGGCGCCGCATCATCCGCCCGGAAGACAAGGTCACGCAGGCCGTGATCTCGGGCGACCAGATCTATGCCTTGAGCCAGAAGAAAGCCTCGCGCCGCGAGCTGCTGCAGCTGGATCTGCGACTGCGCACCACCTTGTTCCGCCCTGTTTTGCCGGCCGGCGAGAGCGTGCTGCAAAACATCCGACTGGCCGGCGATGCGGTCTACGTGAAGGCCCTGGATGCCGGCGTGAGCAAGCTCTGGCGGGTGGAGAAGAAAACCAGCAAAGGCAAGCCCGCCATCTCGACCGTGGCCCTGCCTTTCGAAGGCACGCTGCGCGAGAT
>JAIXSD010000207.1 GCA_027484885.1 Rubrivivax sp. | reverse complement strand
TGCATCAGCCGCTCACCGGTCTCGGCCTCGAAGCGGCGCCAGAGCGCGTGGGAGCGCTGCACCAGCGGCACGAAGGCTTCCCCCTCGCCAACGGCCAGCCGCGTGATGCGCGTGCGGCCATGGCTGGAACCCTGGTCGTGCGGCGGGTCGAAGCGGTCGATGCCGATGACCTTGACCCCCTGCCGGGCGAGATGGAGCACGAGGGCGCTGCCGACGGCGCCGAGCCCGACGACGACGACGTCTGCGTTGATGTGAGGGGTCCGCATGGCGTCGATGCTAGTGCGGGGGGCGGGTTCGCCGCACGCGTCACCCGCCACTCGGGCGGCGTTGCCCCTGGGAAATGGTCGCGTGGCTGCCAGCGGGCGAGTGAGGCCTGCGGCTGAACCGCCCTGCGAGATGGAGACAAGCTCGCGTCAAACCCAGCCTTGACGCCAAAGGGTCGCGTCAGTCAGCTCGCGCCAGTGCAGCAGGTACACCTGCTTGGAATGCACGGCCTCCAGCTTGACCTGCTCGACGCGCGTGGCGGGCGGCTCAGGCTCGACGACGCGCGTGACGACCAATTGCTTTTTGCGATGGCGGGGCTGGACTGCGGTCCACTTTGTCAGCCGCGGTTCATTCGGGCTTGGCGGGCTCTATGGCGCTGCATGTCTGCCTTCGTTCACGACGCCCAACCGCTCGGGATTCGGTTTCAGGGGGCGTGGCGATGCGGCTTGCATTGATCTGCTGGCGGTAAAGGCCCTGCGGCTGCTTCAGGCGGCGGATTCAACCGGTCATCGCAACACACTAACCACTGCCCAGGCAGAAGGAGTGTTGCAGATGAAGTACCGGACACGGACGTACTACACCGCCGCGCAAAAGGCATTGATGTGGGAGCGCTGGAAGGACGGCTGGACGCTTCACGAGATCGGCAAGCTGTTTGATCGGCCGCATAACTCGATCCAGGGCATCCTGTCGAAGACGGGCGGCATTCGGCCGCCTGAGCGTCGTCGCTGCGCGACAGCGCTGACGCTGGCAGAACGAGAAGAAATCTCACGTGCGCTGACGGTTGGTCAGTCGATGCGTTCAATTGCTGCTCGCCTCGGCAGAGCGCCGTCGACCATCAGCCGGGAGGTTGGTCGCAACGGTGGCCAGCACGGCTATCGAGCAACCTTGGCAGACCAGGCTGCATGGCAGCGCGCCCTGCGGCCGAAACTCTGCAAGCTGGCCAAGAACCGAGCGCTGGCTCGTGTCGTGTCGGACATGCTTCGGATGCTGTGGTCGCCCGAGCAGATCGCTGGCTGGCTCAAGCATACTTATCCGAACGACCAGCGCCTTCACGTGTCACACGAGACGATCTACCGCAGCCTGTTCATTCAAGCGCGCGGCGCCTTGAAGAAGGAGCTGCTGGAGCATCTGCGGCGCACGCGCGGCATGCGGCGCTCTCGTTCGTACACCCAGAAGACAGCGATCCATGGCCAGATCGTCGACGCGGTCTCGATCAGCGAGCGGCCTGCGTCAGCCGAGGACCGCGCGGTGCCTGGGCATTGGGAAGGTGACCTGGTCTTCGGCAGCGGCAACAGCCAGATCGCGACGCTGGTCGAGCGTCAGACGCGATACGTGATGCTGGTGAAGTTAGACGGCAAAGACTCGCAGACGGTCGTCAATGCGCTCATCAAGCATGCCCGCAAGCTGCCACAGGAGCTCTACAAATCGCTCACCTGGGATCGAGGTACCGAGATGCATGGGCACAAGCGATTCACGATGGCCACCGACATCCAGGTTTACTTCTGTGACCCGCAAAGCCCTTGGCAGCGGGGCAGCAACGAGAACACCAACGGGCTGCTCAGGCAGTACCTGCCCAAGGGCATCGACATCTCGGGCTACTCACAACACCAGCTCAACGCGATCGCCAGACAATTGAACGAGAGGCCACGCAAGACGCTCGGCTTCAAAACGCCCGCTGAGCGATTCAGCGAATGTGTTGCGATGACCGGTTGAATCCGCCGCTGGTTGCCGTCGTTCGCACCTTTTGTTTGAGCGTCCGCTGCAAGCGATAGCGGTCATTGGCATTGGAAGGACGCCAAATTGACTCAGCCTGCAGTCCGCTGCCCATTCGCAGCCTTTTGGCAAGCTCTGGCATAGCGGGAGAGCAACCCGCGCCATGCGTGGGTGACGACGTCTCGCGCTCCGCTCATGTCGGTGCACGAATGAGGATCTATCCGATGTTCGAGCGTCATCCTGGAACGAGCCACGTCGATGGGCACGAAGCACAGCTCAAGCTCTGCGCGGGCTTGCACAGCCCACCCTTGGAAGCGCCAGTCGACAGTGACGCGATGGGGCGGATCGACCGAAGTAACGCGGCCCCACTCATGCTCATTGCCATCCTGGTCCCGCTCATACCAACGGCCACCGGGGGTTGTCTCAAGAAACAATGCCGCCCAAGGTGTGCCAGTAGGGCTGGCACCGGCTATTGGGCTCCACCAGCGATGAGCCTCGTGCGTGAAGAGTTCAAACGCACGCTCTCGCGGCACCGGCAAGACAAGCGTCCGGAAGACGGGGGCGACCGGATGCAGGGACTCTTCGTCGCTGACTGGGGCTTGAACCATGGCGAGGACCGTGACGCACTGCACGACATTCTTGCCGGCAGCTGCCACTGGCGTTTGCGACAAGGCGCTGGCGATGCAGCACGCAGTGCGACCTTTTTCGCGATTGGACTGCTTGCATACCGACATCGCAGCTGCCGTGCGCCACTTGCAGGTCGGAACCACTGAGCCGGATCGCTCAACTCCTGCTCCGCGGCCCAGCTGTCAGGCACGGGAAAGCCTGTTACGAGTCCTGTTTCCATTCACAGGGTCAAGCTGGCGGAGCGCGTCGAACGGCACCACAATTGGGCTGGCATCCTAAGGTTCGGCAAACGCCACGATTCTCGACCGGGCAGACAGCCCCTCTGCAACGCTTGCCGCACCGCGACCACGATGCCCATGAAAGGTTCCATGAACGTTCTCAAGCGCAACAACGTCGAAGTCGTGGGACACGGGGGGCCGGTTTTGCTCTACGCCCATGGCTTCGGCTGTAACCGGGAAATGTGGAGCCACATCCTGCCAGCTTTTGCCCATACCCACCGCCAAGTCATCTTCGACTACGTCGGCAGCGGCCATTCCGACCGCAGCGCCTTCGATCCGATGCGCTATGCCGACCTCAGGGGCTATGCGCGTGACGTGCTGGAGATTTGTGATGCGCTGGGCCTGACGGAAGAAGTGACGTTCGTCGGTCATTCCGTGAGCTGCAGCATTGGCATGCTGGCATCGATCAAGCGCCCGGAACTGTTCGATCGGCTCATTCTGGTGGGACCCTCGCCGTCGTTCTTGAATGACCCTCCGTCCTACATGGGGGGGTTCGAGCGCGAAGACCTCGAGGGCTTGCTGTCGTTGCTGGACCAGAACTACATGGGCTGGGCGCAATACCTTGCGCCTGTCGTGGCCGGTGCCTCCGGAGGTGATGCGGTGGCAAGCACATTGAACGCCAGCTTCTGCTCGACGGACCCGGCAGTGGCACGTGTGTTCGCGCGCGCCACGTTCTTTGCGGACAACCGTGCGGATCTGCATCGCGTGCCCGTACCGTCCCTCCTGCTGCAGCACCGCAACGACAACCTGGCACCTCTGGGCGTGGGTGAATACATGAACGCCCACATGCCGCAAAGCACCTTGCAGATCCTGGATGTCGAAGGGCACTGTGCGCATTTGAGCAACCCGGCGCTGGTCATCGAGGCCATGCGTCAGTACATGACGCCAGCCGAAGCATTTGCTTGAGAGCACCGGCGCCCGATGAGCCTTCTGGACGAGCTCCCTTGTGCGGTCGTGATCACCGATCGCGCGGGACGCGTCCTGGGCGTGAATGCCGGTCTGGCTGAACTGATCGGGGCGCCGCGGGACGGCTTGGTGGGTGGTTCGATCGAAGACCTGCTACCGCCCGCCAGTCGGATTTTTCTGCAGACGCATCTCTGGCCAACGTTGTTGCGCGACCGGCGATTGAACGAGATCCACCTGCAGATCAAGGGCGAAGGCAGCACCCGGTTGCCGGTTCTCCTGAATGCCCGGCTGGGACAGCACCAAGGCGCGCCGGCCTACTACTGGACGCTCTTCGCAGCGGTCGATCGGCACCGTTTCGAAGCCGAATTGGTTGAGCAGCGAAACCTGGCTGAGTCCCGGAGCCAGGCGCTTTTGCAGAACCAGCGATTCATCAAGGGCGTTACGGATGCGATTCCCGGGCTCGTCGCTTACTGGGACAAGGGGCTGCAATGCCGCTTCGCAAACAAGGCCTATCTCGAATGGTTCGGCCGGCATCCTGACCAACTGATCGGTACGTCGCTGCGCGACCTGCTGGGCGAGAGCGTCTTCGCAATGAATGAGCCGTACATCCTGGGTGCGCTCGCCGGGCACGAGCAAATCTTCGAGCGCAGGCTGATCAAAGCAGACGGCAGCACCGGCTACACGTTGGCACACTACCTGCCCGACCTTGTTGACGGTGAAGTTCAGGGCTTCTTTGTGCTGGTCAACGATGTGACCGCCCTCAAGGAAAGCCAGTTGGTGCTGGAAGAAGCCCAGCGACTGGGCCAGATCGGCAGCTGGACTTGGCGGGTCGAGGGCGATGTTGTCGCTTGGTCACCTCAGCTCCTTGTCATTTTTGGGCGGGATCCGACTGGACCAGCACCCAGCTTCGTCGAGCAGTCAGGGCTGTATCTCACGGAGGACTTCGATCAACTGCGCCGCCAGGTTGAGTCCGCCCTCTCCTCCGGCCGGCCGTACGAGATGGAACTCAGGTACTGCCTCCCCGACGGATCGACAGGCTGGGTGGAAGCGCGAGGCGAAGTGGTCCGAGATACGGCTGGTCAGGTCACAGGACTGCGAGGAACCGTGCAGGAGATCAGCGTACGCAAAGAGCAGCAGCGAGCTCTGTTGGTGACAAAAGGGCGCTTGCGCTCGATGTACGAAACCACGCCGGCCCTGCTTCATTCCATCGATTCACAAGGGTGCCTGCTGCACGTCAGTGACGCGTGGTTGGCCCGCCTGGGCTATGAAAGAAGCGAAGTGGTCGGTCGCCCCGTCACTGACTTCCTCACCGAAAACTCCCGCCGGCTGGCGCGCGAGCAGGTGCTGCCCGAGTTTTTCAAGGTGGGCCGCTGCGACGACGTGCCTTACGAGATGGTCACCAAGGGCGGAGAGATCATCGACGTGCTCCTGTCGGCGATCCTTGAGCGCGATGACCAAGGCCACGGCGAACGCAGCCTGTCCCTCATCCAGGACGTGACATTGCGCCGCCGCGCAGAACGCGAGCTGGCTCGCGAACACGAGCGACTGCGCAACCTCATCGAGAGCACGAATGCCGGCACCTGGGAGTGGAACGTACAGACCGGCGAGGTGATCGTCAACTCGCGTTGGGCGATCATCCTCGGATGGTCCCTCGATGAGCTCGGCGCCGTGACCAACCAGTTCCGAGCCGACATCGCGCATCCCGATGAACTGCCCAACACGAGAACGCTGTTGCGCGAGCACTTCGCGGGCCGCTCGGACGCCTACATCACCGAGGTCCGGTTGCGCCATCGGGACGGGCACTGGATCTGGGTCGAGGACCGCGGGCGGCTGATCACACGCACGCCCGATGGGCGGCCAGAGTGGGTCTACGGCATCCACATCGACATCTCAGAGCGCAAGCGCCGCGATGAGGTGCTTGCCAAGTTGAGCATGCAGCTGGCGGACCAGCACGAGCTGATGCGCGTGACGCTGCGCTCGATCGGTGACGCCGTCATCACGACTGATGCCGCGGGCCTCATCAGCTGGCTCAATCCCGTGGCAGAGCGCATGACGGGATGGCTGTCCTCCGAGGCGCTGGGGCGGCCTTTGATGCAGGTGTTTCACATCGTCAATGAAGAGACGCGCGACATGGCGCCGGACCCCGTGGCCGCCTGCATGGCCGAAGGGCGGATCGTCGGCCTGGCACACCAGACGCTACTGATCTCCAAAGACGGCACCGAGTACGGCATCCAGGACTCGGCTGCACCCATCTTGAATGCCCAGGGCGAGATGCTGGGCGTGGTGCTCGTGTTCCATGACGTGAGCGAACAGCGCCGCCTCAGTGGCGAGATGACCTACCGCGCGACCCACGACGCGCTGACTGGCTTGGTCAATCGCGCCGAGTTCGAGACGCGCATGCTCCGCACGTTGCGGCATGCCCAGGAGAACGACAGCCAGCACGCGCTGATGTACATCGACCTGGACCAGTTCAAGCTGGTCAACGATGCCTGCGGCCACTCAGTGGGCGACCAGCTCCTGCAACAGGTCAGCAAGCTCCTGGCCGATGCCGTGCGGGCACGCGACACACTGGCTCGCCTCGGTGGTGACGAGTTCGCGATCATCCTCGAGCACTGCACGATGGATCAGGCGGCCCGTGTGGCGCAGAAGATCTGCGATCGCATGGACGATTTCCGCTTCATCCACGAGGACCGCCGGTTTCGTATCGGCACGAGCATCGGCTTAGTGCCGGTGGACAAACGCTGGGCCAGCACGGCGGCGATCCAGCAGGCCGCCGACACCTCCTGCTATGCGGCGAAGGAGGCAGGGCGAAATCGGGTCCATGCCTGGTTCGATACCGACGCCGCCATGCGGGCCCGCAGTCACGAGATTCAATGGACGTCACGCATCGAGATTGCGCTGGACCAGGATGGCTTTGAGCTGTTTGCACAGCGCATCGAGTGCTTGAAGGGCCAGGCGCAGGGCGTTCATGCAGAAGTGCTACTGCGCATGCGCAATGACGACGGGTCGCTGGTGCAACCCGGCTCGTTCCTGCCGGCGGCCGAGCGGTTCCATCTGGTCTCGCGCGTTGACCGCTGGGTCTTGAGCAGGTCGATCTCCTGGCTTCGCAGTCTCCCCGAGCCTTGCTGCATCGAGAGCCTGAGCATCAATCTGTCCGGGCGGTCCGTGGGTGACCGTGCTTTTCATGGCTGGGTTCTCGAGCTGCTCGCAGACGCAGGGGCAGCTGTATGCCAGAGGCTTTGCCTCGAGATCACTGAAACGGCTGCAGTGACCAACCTCGCGGACGCGGCGGTGTTCATTGGCCAGGTCCGTGCTGCGGGTGTAAAGGTGTCGCTCGACGACTTCGGCGCAGGCGCCTCATCTTTTGGCTATCTAAAGGCCCTGCCGGTGGACTACCTCAAGATCGACGGCCAATACATCCGCAACCTGGTGACGGACGCCTTGGACGACGCCGCCGTGCGCTGCTTCGTCGACGTCGCGCAGCTGATGGGCATCAAGACGGTGGCGGAGTTCGTGGACAGCACTGACGCTTTGAGCCGGTTGAAGCTGATTGGCGTGGACTACGCGCAGGGCTATCTGTTGCATCGACCGGAACCCCTCGCCGCGTTACTTGCAGTGGCTGCAGGATCAGATCACT
>JAIXSD010000392.1 GCA_027484885.1 Rubrivivax sp. | reverse complement strand
GCCGCCAGCCGCGAGGCCGGCACGCTGCATGCGGTGATCGACAAATACCGGCAGGCCGCCCATGTGCAACGCGCCTCGCTGATGTCGGCCACGCTCTGCGGCATCCGCCTGCGCAGCCTGCGCATCAGCCCGGCCAATCTGGCGGCTGTGCAAACCCTGAGCAGCGCGCTGCTGCTGAGCCTGAGCCGCCCGCAGCTGCAAGAGGCGGCGGGCGTGCAGCTGGACGGCACACCGGGCTGCGAGCGCAGCCTGCTCTGGCGCTTCGGCATCTCGGGCGAGCGGCGGCTGATTCTTGTGCAGGCCGGGGTGATCGAAGGCCTGGGCTTGCTGCGCAGCCTGGCGCAGGCCTTGAGCCTCTGGGCCTGGGCCGGCGTGGCCTGCGATCTGGTGGTGATCAATGCCGAATCGGCCTCGTACCACATGGCCTTGCAGCGCGAGCTGGCGGCCCTGCGCGAACGCCATCTGGCCGATGGCGCCGCCCAGGCGCAGATGCAGAACTCGCACAACACCCAGGGCAAGGCCGCAGGCCCGAGCCGCACCCAGTTCCACCTGCTGCGCGCCGAAGATGTCAGCCCCGCCGAGCGGGGCAGCTTGCGCGCGCTGGCCAGCGTCTGCCTGGAGGCCGATGGCCGGCCCTTGCACCACCAGGTGCAGGTCTGGGGCGCCGCCTTCGAGGCCGCCTGCCAGCAGCGCCAGGACGGTGGTGCCGAGCTCGTGGCCCTGTGCCGCGCGGGCGCCGCCCACCCGGCCGACCCGGGCCGCTTCAGCCCGGACGGCGCGCGCTTCGAGTTCGAGGTCAGCGCGCGCCAGCGGCCCGAGCGGCCCTGGATCAATGTGCTGGCCAACCCGGGCTTTGGCGCCCAGGTCTCGGACAGCGGCGCCGGCTACAGCTGGGCGCTGAACAGCCGCCTGCATCAGCTCAGCGCCTGGTCCAACGACCCGGTGGCCGACACCCCGGGCGAGTGGTGGCTGCTGCAGGACGAGGCCAGCCAGGAGGTCTGGAGCCTGGCGCCCTCGGCCTGGGGCGAGGGCTCACCGGCCCAGGTCTGCCACAGCCAGGGCTGGACCGAGATGCGCCAGCAGCGCGGAAGCCTGAGCTGGACCCTGCGCTGGTGTGTCGATGCCGAGCAGGCCATCAAGCAGGTGCAGCTGCGCCTGCACAACCCGGGCGAGCGCAGCCGGCGCCTGCGCCTGATCGGCCTGGTCGAATGGCTGATGGGCGCGCAGCGCAGCGAGCGCATGAGCTGCGACACCCGCATGCTGCAACTGGATGGCGGCCTGGCCCTGCTGTGCACGCAGCGCGAGGGCTCGGCCGGCTTCGGCCAGAGCACCGCCTTCCTGACCCTGCTGCCCATGGCCCCCGGTACGGCCGGCCCGGAGGACAGCCTGGACTGGAGCTGCGACCGCCGCGAGTGTTTTGACGCCCGCGGCCGCCTGCAGGTGCCGCAGCATGGCGGCGAGGCGCAAGGCGCCGGCCTGGACCCCTGCGCCCTGCTGAGCCGGCGCTGGACCCTGGCGGCCGGCGCGCGCTGCGAGCAGACCTTTCTGCTCGGCCATGCCGCCAGCCCGGCCGCGGCCCAGCGCCTGCTGGCCCAGGCCGTGCGCCAACCACCGCTGCAGCGCCTGAGCCTGGTACGGGCGCGCTGGGACGCCCTGCTGGGGGCCAGCGAGGTGCAGACACCCGACCCGCTGTTCGACGCCCTGGTCAACCGCTGGCTGCTCTACCAGACCCTGGCCTGCCGCCTGTGGGCCAAGGCCGGCTTCTACCAGGCCGGGGGCGCCACCGGCTTTCGCGACCATCTGCAAGACGCCATGGCCCTGGCCTGGGCGGCGCCCGAGCTGCTGCGCGCGCAGATCCTGCTGCATGCCAGCCGCCAGTTCGCCGAGGGCGATGTGCAGCACTGGTGGCATGCGCCGCTGGGCGCGGGCGTGCGCACCCATTGCTCGGACGATTTGCTCTGGCTGCCCCTGGCCTGCCTGCAGCATCTGCGCATCAACGGCGATGCGGCCTTGCTGGACGAAAGCGTGCCCTTCTTGAACGGCGTGGAGCCGCCCGAGCTGGGCGAGGACCGCTACGCCCGACCCGGCATCAGCGCACAGCGGGCCAGCGTCTACGAACATGCGGCGCTGAGCATCGACCGCAGCCTGCGCGTGGGCCGCCATGGCCTGCCCCTGATGGGCACGGGCGACTGGAACGATGGCATGAACCGCGTAGGCCAGGGCGGCCAGGGCGAATCGGTCTGGCTGGGCTGGCTGCTGTGGCGCCTGGTGATGGACTTTGCCCCGCTGGCACAGGCGCGCGGCCAGCGTCTGCGGGCGCAGCGCTGGCTGGATGCGGCGCAGGGCTGGCAGCAGGCCTTGCTGGGCACGGCCTGGGAGGGGGCCTGGTTCACCCGCGCCTACTTCGACGACGGCCAGGCCCTGGGCGGCCAGGGACACACACCCGAGCAGGGCGCGGCCCGCATTGACCTGATTGCCCAGGCCTGGAGCGTGCTGTCCGGCGCGGCGCCGCTGGACCTGCAGGCCCGCGCCCTGGCCTCGATGGATGGCTTGCTGGTGGACAGCAGCGCCGGCCTGATCCGCCTGCTGGACCCGCCGCTGCAGGATGCGGAAGAAGCGGGGGCCGCCGGGACCGACCACGCCCACAACCCTGGCTACATCCAGGCCTACCCGCCCGGTGTGCGCGAAAACGGCGGCCAGTACACCCACGCCGGCGTGTGGGCGCTGATGGCCCAGGCCGGCCTGGCGCGCCAGCTGCTGGAGCTGGCACGGGGCGAACCCCAAGCTCTGGCGGCAGCGGCCCTGCAGGCCCAGGCCGCACGCGCCAGCGAAAACGTCTACCGCTACTTCCGCTACCTGAGCCCGGCCCACCGCGCCAGCGACCCGCAACAGAGCCGGGTCTACGGCGCGGAGCCCTATGCCGTGGCCGGCGATGTCTACAGCGCCCCGCCCTACACCGGCCGCGGTGGCTGGAGCTGGTACACCGGCTCGGCCGCCTGGTTGCACCGTGCGGCGCTGGAGTCCATCTTTGGTCTGGCGCTGGACACAGACCACTTCAGCCTGCAACCCTGCCTGCCCCTGGCCTGGCCGCAAGCCACCCTGATCCTGCGCCGCCAGGGCCGGCTGCTGCACATCACCCTGCTGCGCGGCACGGCCGCACAGGCCGAGGCGAAGGCGCAGGAACAGGCGGCGCAGCTGCTGCCCGTGGGCCAGCGCCAGGCGCTGAACGGGCTGCCGCGCGAGGCACGCTTTGTGGTGCCGATCTGAAGCCAGCAAGCAGCGCCAAACGGGCATGAAAAAAGGCGGCCAAGGCCGCCTTTGCTTTCGCCTCGATCTGCTGCGCGCTCAGCGCGAGGCCATCACCCCGCTCTCATCCGAAAGCACGATCTCGACCCGCCGGTTCTGCTGCCGGCCGGCGGCGTTGTCATTGCTGGCGACCGGGTGGGTCTCACCCATGGCCTGACTGACCACGCGGCCGGGCTCCACGCCCAGGGCCAGCAAGGCGCTGCGCACCGACTCGGCGCGGCGGCCGGACAGCGACTCATTGCTGCTGGAACTGCCCACGCTGTCGGCATAACCTTCCACCCGCACGCGCCGCTCCGGGTAGGCCTGCATGAACTGGGCCAAGCGCTCGATATGACGCTGGGCGGCGCTTTTCAGCTCGGCCCGGTTGTTGTCGAACAGCACATCGCCGATGGTGATGACCAGGCCATGCTCGGTCTGCTTGGCGTTGAGCTCGCGGATCTGCGTCTCCAGCTGGTAGGTGCGGATGCGGGCGGCATCGGCCTGACTCTGCGCCTGCTGCTGCACCGCGGCGGTCTGCGCCTGGGCGTTCAGGCTGTCCTGCTGCGACTGTGCAGCCTGGGCCTGGGCGATGCCGGCGGCTTGCCCCGCACGATCGGCCTCTTGCGTGCGGGCCTGCAGGCGGATCTGGTCACGCTGGGCGTTGGCGCTGCTCACTGCCGCCTCGGCCAGCTTCTGGCGCGTGGTCTCCTGGGCAATGGCGACCTGCTGCTGAGCCAGGAAGGCCAGGTGGTCGACCTTGGTCGCTTCGTCCTGGGCGGCCCAGGCGCTGTTGGCGCGGTCCAGGGCTTCGCGGGCCAGCTTCATCTCGCTGGCGGCATGGGCCGCCGTCTGCGGGTCGGCCTGGGCGCTGCGGTAATCACTGCGAGCCCGGTCAAGCTGGGCGTTGTCGCTGGGCAGGCTGCTGCAGCCCAGCAGGCTGGCCGAGATGGCCAGCAAGGCCACGCTGACCAGGGACAGGGAATGGATGCGACGGGGGGGCTTCATGGTGGAGGGTGTCCTTCAGGTGGAGTGCTTCAGTCAGTTCGGCGCGCTTGCGAGTGAGCTGCGCTCAGGGCTTCTTGCGACGCAGCTCTTCGCTGAGCACGCGGCTGGCCTCGCGCAGCTCATCGGCCGCCTTGCCCGCCTTGCCGGCGCCGGCCTTCCTCTCGGCCAGCTGGGCCTGGACTTGTGCGTCCTGGGCCAGCCAGAGCGCTTGCTCGTAGTTCTTGTCGTTCATGGCCAGGCGGGCGCGGTCCAGCTTGTCCTGGGCGCTGCGCAGCTCCATCGGCGCCCACTGCCCCGCGCCCGCGGCATTGGCGCTGGTCAGGGCCGCGGTGGACACGGCCATTTGCTCGGTGGGCGGCGGGATGCTGGCGCAGGCCGCCATCAGGGCGGCGCTGCAGAGGGTGGCGCAGGTCCACAGGCGTTGGGCGGTGCTTGTTGGGGTCGAAGGGGTCGGGGGGATGCTCATCAAGGGCTCCAAGGTGTTGACACGGATGAGCGAGCCTGAGGCGGGCGCGCGGCGGTGTCGGTTCGCTGGCGAACGCTGAGGCCGCGATGCGTCACACGCGTGTTTGTCCTACACGGCCGCGGGCCGCCGACCTAGGCGTGAACGCCAGCCGGCGCGGGATAGTGGCTGAAGCCCGCTGCGGCGCATCCCGCGCCAACGGCCTTCCACTCAAGGATTCGCCATGAACACCATCGCCCCCCACCCATCACCCAAGCAAACGCGCATCTTCAGCGGACTCCCTGTCGCACTCTGTACGGGGCTCTGTGCCAGCCTGCTGCTGCTGGGCAGCGGCTGCGCGGTGACCCGCGGCCAGGAAACCGTGGGCGCCTATCTGGACGACAGCGCCATCACCACCGCCGTCAAGGCCCGCTTCGTCGACAACAAGGATGTGGACGCCTCGGCCATCAGCGTCGAGACCCTGCAAGGCACGGTGATGCTCTCAGGCTTTGCCAAGAGCAGCCGCGAAAAGACCACGGCCGAAGCGCTGACCTGGAAGGTGGTGGGCGTGAGGGCGGTGAAGAACGAGATTGCCGTGCGGCCTTGAGCGGCCCGTCATCTCTGGAAGTTTCTCAAACACTCACACACTCACCCTCAAAGGACAGCCACCATGAGCTGGGATCGCATTCAAGGCAATTGGAAGCAGGCGGCCGGCAAGGCCAAGGAGCAATGGGGCAAGCTCAGTGACGACGACCTGGAGGTGGTGGCCGGGCGCCGCGACCAACTGGCTGGCCTGATCCAGGAACGCTACGGCCTGATCAAGGACGAAGCCGAGAAGCAGCTGGCCGCTTGGGAGCGCCGCGCCAGCGAGGGCTGGTTCAGCAGCCCGGCGCCTCCGCATGACGGCAAGGTCCCGAAGAAGTAAACACCTTCATCAGCATGCGCCTCGGGGAGGCGCAGCAGCGGCGCCGGATCAGAGACCCTGGTCCGGCGCCGCGGTGCTTGATGCGCCCGTGGAGCCAGCGGGCGGGCGGGCCGTCCACATCTGCACCAGGTTCAGGCCCACGGCCAGCATGGGCGGGCCGATGAAGATGCCGATGAAGCCGAAGGCCGCGATGCCGCCGAACACGCCCAGCACGATCAGCAGCATGGGCAAGGCGCTGTGGCGGCTGATCAGCAGCGGCTTGACCACGTTGTCGATGCTGCTGATGGCCAGCAGGCCCCAGAGCAACATGAACACGCCCCAGCCGGGCTGATCCTGCTGGAACAGCCAGATGGTGGCGCCGCCCCAGATCAGCGGCGGGCCGACCGGAATCATGGACAGAAAAAAGGTGGCGGCCGCCAGCGCCAGGGCCCCGGGCACACCGGCCACCCAGAAGCCAGCCAGGGCCACCAGGGCCTGGGCCAGCGCCGTGCCGAAGATGCCATGCACCACACCGGTGACGGTATGGGCCACGGTGTCCAGGATCTCATCGCCATGGCCGCCGGCCAGTGTGCCCAGCATGGCGCGCGCGCTGGCGACCAGCTTCTCGCCATCGCGGTAGAAAAAGAACAACACAAAGGCGGCGAACAGCATCTGGATCAAGCTGCCGGCCACGGCACGGCCGGCCACCAGCAACACGGTCTTGGTGGGCTCGATCAGGCTCTTGAGCAGGGCCACGAACTCCTCGCGGCTGTCGGCGATGCGGTGCCAGTAGTTGTCCAGCGGCACGCCGACCAGGGGCAGCTCACGCAACCAGGCCGGTGGCGGCATGGGCCCGGCGTCCAGCAGCAAACGCACACGTTCCACGGCATGGGTCACGTCGTCGGCCAGGCTCATGGCCAGCAGGCTGCTGGGGCCGATGACCAGCACGATCAAGAGCAGGGTCATCACCCCGGCCGACACGGTAGCGCGCCCGTTCAAGCGGCGCCGCAGGCGCAGATGCAAGGGCCAGCTGGCCGAGCAGGCCACGGCGGCAAACAAAAGGGCTGGGATGAAGGGCTGCAGAATCTGGAAGCAGCCAATCACGACGACAGACAGGGCGGCGAGCTGGATGTAGTGCTGCAGCTTGGAATTCACGGGACACAAGACTCCATGCGGGGCCCACGCAGGCGGGCCGAGTGGCGAACCACGAGACCCGCCGAGCATAGCCGCTGCGCTGCGCCGCTGCCCTCAGGCACGGGCTTCAGCGGTTCATGCTGTCGGCATAGGGCTTGCTGCCGTAGTAGGCATGCACGCCGCGCGCCCACTCGGCATCGGCCATGTCGGGCCATTGCGATTTGTCGAAGCCGGGTGCGCCCTGCAGACGCTCTCGCTCGACATTGAGCACAAAGCGCTTGTGCAAGGTGTCCAGGCGCAGGGCGCTGAAAGGCACGGCAAACAGCTTCTCGCCCATGCCGAGAAAGCCGCCAAAGGCCAGCACGGCGTAGGCGACGTGGCCGGTCTTCATGTCCAGCATCAGCTCCTTGATGTCGCCCAAATCGTCGTCGCTGAGGCTGACCACATCGTTGCCGATCAAGGTGTCAGCGCCCATCAGCTGCGGTCCGGGGCCTGAGTTCAGAGAGTTGATGTGCGCGCGGGGCTTGTTGTTGCTCTTGTACATGCCGTAGGGGTCGCGGTCTTCGTAACTCATGGTGTGTTCCTCCAGGGCCGCCGGAATGGCAGCGCAGAGGCCCAGCCTAGGCCCGGGTCCCGGCCGCGATCTGTACTCCAGCGCACCTGACCCGATCAGGTGGCCGCAGCCCCGGTGCGTTGCCGAACTGACGCCAGCAGCCCCGGCCCTTACAAAGCGTTCAGCGCTGCAGCTCGAGCCTGTAGCCGCTGCCCCACCACCTCCACTGACCCAAGCCAAACACCATGAAAACACGCAGCACCCTTCACCTGCCCGCGCGCAGCGAGCAGCGAGCCGCTCCCGCGCGAGAACAGGTCTTTCCCCTGCCGCATGAGGATGCCAAGGCAAGCCAGGCAAGGGCCACAGAGGGCCCACGCGAACGCGAGCGCGAACATGAGCGAGAACACGAGCGAAAGAGCACCGAGGCCAATGTCGTGGCCAAGCCCGGGCCCGACGCGGCGAGCCCATGAGCACCCTGCTGTGGCTGGCCTTGCTGCTGCTCTTGCCTGCGTGTGGCCTGGCCAGCTGGATGTGGTGGACGCTGACCGACTTCAAACTCGAGGGCCTGCAACTGGCCGAAATCTCGGCCGCTGACTGGGAGGCGTGATCCATTCGGATCCAGGCGCTGGCCCGGGCTTGATATAAAGCGCAGCTTGATGAATCCCCACGCCTGTTTGCACAGGCGCCGCTGCGATGTCTGGCACCCTCTCCGGTTTTTCGGGCTCCGCCCTCCTCTCACACCGCGCTCAGCTCGACGCTCCCACGCGCCACGCTCGCTTGAAGCAGCATCTGCGCGCCTTGCCGCTGGCCATCAGCCTGGCCAGCGCCGGCCTGGGGCTGCTGAGCCTGCCCCTGCATGCCGCCGAAACAGCGCCCGTGGGCGCAAGTGCGCCAGCGGCCAGCGTCAAGCGAGCAATCGACCACGCCGCCTATGCCGGCTGGCGCAGCATCCAGGGCACGGCCCTGAGCCGCGACGGCCAATGGGCGGCCTACGCCCTGGTGGGCCAGGAAAGCGATGGCGAGCTGGTGCTGCGCCGCCTGTCCGATGGCCAGGAATGGCGCGTGCCGCGCGGCACGGCGCCGGTCTTCAGCGCCGATGGCCGCTTTGTGGCCTATGCCGTGCAGCCCAGCCGGGCCGAACTGGACAAGGCCAAGAAGGACAAGAAAAAAGGCGAAGACGCCCCCAAACCCGGCGCTGGCTGGCTGGACCTGAGCAGCGGCAAGCCCGAGAGCCTGGAACGCGTCAAGCGCTTCGCCTGGGCCGAGGATGGCGGTAGCCATCTGGCCTTCTTGCTGGAGCCGGTCAAGGAGGCCGCCAAGAAAGACGAGGCCGCCAAGGCCAAGGCTGATGAAAGCGACGAGGCTGCAGACCAAACCGCCGCCGCCACAAGCAGCACCAGTGCCGGCAAGAAAAAGGACAGCGGCAGCGAGCTGCTGCTGATCAACGCCGCCACCAGCCAGCGCCAAAGTCTGGACAAGGAGGCCAGCGATTTCGTCTGGGCCCGCTCGGGCCAGCGCATCGCCTATGCCGTCAGCGTGAAAGAGCCCTCGGGCAAGCCCGATGCCGCCGTCACCGCCAAGGCGCGAGCCCGCGAAGGCGTCTACCTGCTGGAGCTGGGCGCGGAGAACGCCACGCCGCAAGCGCTGCTGGCCGGCGCCGGCAGCTACAAGCAGCTGGCCTTTGACCGCAGCGGCCAGCAACTGGCCTGGTTGAGCAACCGCGATCATCTGGCGGCCCAAAGCCCGAAGCCAGACGACAAGACCGAAGACAAGAAGGACAAGGCCGAGGAGCCGACGCCCTTCAAGCTCTTCCTCTGGCGCGCCGATCAGAAAACCGCCCAGGCCGTGGCCAGCGCCGAGAGCGCCGGCCTGCCCGCCGGCTGGGGCCCGAGCGAGCATGGGGCCTTGAGCTTCAGCAAGGACGGCCAGCGACTCTTCCTGGGCACCGCGCCCCTGCCCAAGGCCGAGCCCAAGGATGCGCCCGAGCCGATCAAGGTGGACCTCTGGCACTGGAAAGACCCCGAGCTGCAATCGGTGCAAAAGGTCAAGGCCGACAAGGAGCGCCAGCG
>JAIXSD010000071.1 GCA_027484885.1 Rubrivivax sp. | reverse complement strand
CCGTGGACCGCTGCGGCCTCGGAGATGGCGAGGTTGCGCACCCCGCACTGCACCCGTGCCGTGCGCGCGATCGGGTTGATCTCGAGAATCTTCTTGAACTTGGCCAGGGCCAGGGTCAGACCTTGCGCATGGGGCATGGCGCCGCCCGACAAACCGGTGCCGGCACCGCGCGCCACCACCGGCACCTGCAGCTGCTGGCAGATGCGCAGCACGGCGCCGACCTGCGCTTCGGTTTCCGGCAGGGCCACGGCCAGCGGCCGCTGGCGGTAGGCCGAGAGGCCGTCGCACTCGTAGGGTGTGGTGTCCTCCTCGGTCCAGAGCAGGGCATGGGCCGGCAGCTCGGCCGACAAGGCCTGGATCAAGCGCTGCTGCGCCTGGCTGCGTGGGCTGGTGGTGGGGGCGAGCGCGCTCATCGGCCGAGGTCAGGCCTTGCGCTTGCGGGCCGCCGGGGCCTTGGCAGCAGCCTTGCTGGGGGCAGACCTGGCGCTGGCTTTGGGCGTCAGGCTTTTGGCCACCAGGTCGACCGCGCTGCCGGCCATGGCGCCGGGCACGGTGGCGGCCTTGCGCAGGGTTTCACCGGCCGCGTCGAAGGATTGCTTGACGATGCTGCCGGCCAGGTTCTTGGCCGCGTCGGTGGCGCTTTCCTTCATGGCATTGGCGGCCAGCTGGGTGAACTGCTGGCTGAGGGCGCCCCACCACTGCATGGGGTCGACCACGGGCATGGCAGGTGTGGCCGGGGCCGCGGGTGCTTTCTTGGCCTTGCTGGCCAGCGGAGCTGGGGCGGGGGCCGGCGCGCTGGCCTTGGGGCTGGCGGCCTGGGCCGCGGCCAGCACCTCGGGCGGCACGCCAGGCCAGCTGCCCAGCCCGGCGCTGGCCTCGGGCGGGGTGACCTTGAGCGCCTCGCTGAGCTGGGCCAGTGGCACGTTCATGGACTTCAGCGTGGACAGCGTCATGCGCTGCACTTCGAGTGCCTGGATGGTGGCACCCAGCATGCGGGCGTTTTGCTCCAGCCAGAACTGCACGGTGCGCAGCTCTTCGATGCGTTTGCCCAGCTCCTCGGGGTTGAGCGTCGGTGCCACCCACTGGCCGATGCCGGGCAGGGCGGCGCCGGCGTTCTTGACCAGGCCTTGCAGGAAATCGAAACCCGGGACAAATTTGCTGAAGCTGTTGTTGTCGGCCATGAGTTCTCCTTGGGTGGGGCAGCTGGGTGGCATGGTACGACGCGGAGCTAGCGTTTGTCTGACGGTGGTACCAGGCGCTCCACCTCGAAGCCCCGCTGCGCCAGCAGCCGCGGCAGCGACTGCGCACCGCTCAGGTGCAGGGCGCCGACGGCGGCCAGCACCGGCTGGCCTTTTGCATGCAGGGCTTCGATGCCGCGTGCGAGCTCGGGGTTGCGCTCGTCGTTGAGGCGGTGCAGCTCGATGCGGTCTTGCTCATCCTCGATGCAGTCGCACCAGCGTTCGTAGTTCTGCAGCAGCTCCAGGTCGCCATCGGCCCAGGCCTGGGCCAGGCGGCGCAGCACCGGCCGCACCTGGCCGCGCTCCAGCTGATCCAGACCTTTGAGCAAGGTCTTGCGCGCCTCGGCCGCCCGGGCCGGAATCAGGGCCTGCTGCTGACGCTCGGCCGATTCCAGGGCCTGAACGGGGCGGCCCTGCTGGCGGGCCCAGACGCTCAGCATCTGCTCCTGGCCGAAGCTGGGGTCCAGCCCGTCCCAGCGCGCCTGCAGCACGGTGTAGGTGCTCAGCTGCAGGATGGGGTGCAGGCTGGCCAGGGCCTGCTCGGGCAGGCAGGCGGCGCGCGCCTGGGCGGCCATGCGCTTGCGCTGGGGCTCGTTCAGCTTCAGGGGCTCGGCATGACGCGGCGCCTGGCTCAGCACCTGCAAGGTGGCCGGGTCTTGCAGGTCCAGCTCCAGGGCCAGCACGCGGCTCTGCGCCATGGCTTCGCGCAGGCGCGGGCCGGGGAACAGCCATTCCATGCGGCCGACATGCAGGGTGCCGTAGAGGTAGGAATCCACCCCGTCGCGACGCAGGCGGTAGAGCAGGCCCCGGTCGGGCGCCTGGGCTGCCAGGGTCTGGGCTTGCGCCTCGCTGGGCATGGCGATGGCTGGCGGGCAGGCCGGCGCGGCCGTGGCGCCCCTTGGCCAGAGCAGCGCCAGGGGCAGCAAGCAGGCCAAGAGCGGGAAGCGGCGAGCGTTCAAGCCCGGGCGATGGAAGCGAGAAAAAGGCGCGGCGTTCATGCCCGCCACCATGCCACAGCTGGGTGGCAGCGCGGCTGCGCCCTCAATGCTGGAAGCCGATCTGGCGGCGGCTGCGCACGCCGGGCTTGACCCGGTGCTCGGCTTCCAGCTGGGACAGGAACTCGTCCGGTGTCAGCGGCTCGCCGAGGATCTCGACCTGCTGGCGCACGGCCGCAAAGTCCCCGGGCGTGAGCTGGTCCAGCGCGGCCAAACGCTCGCGTTGATCGGCATCCAGCGCTGCGGCGTCGTCACCGCAGGCCTCGCGGGCGAACATGCGCTCGCGCTGCTCCACGCGCAGCGCCTTGAAGCCGATCTTGAAGGCAAAGCGCCGCAGCGCTGCCTCGTCCAGCTCTTCGAACAGATTGGTGGTGCAGATGAAGATGCCGGCGAAGCGCTCCATGCCGGCCAGCATCTCGTTGACCTCGGAGACCTCGTAATTGCGCTCGGCCATGCGGCGGCTGCGCAGAAAGCTGTCGGCCTCGTCCAGCAGCAGCACCGCGCCCTCGGCGGCCGCGGTTTCAAACATGCGGGCCATGTTCTGCTCGGTTTCGCCGACGAACTTGCTGGCCAGGTCGCTGGCCTGGCGCACCATCAGCGGCCGCTGCAGGGCTTGGGCGATGTGTTCAGCCAGGGCGGTCTTGCCGCTGCCCGGCGGGCCGTAGAAGCAGAGGTTGCCGACGCCGCGGCGCTGCAAGGCGGCGACGATGCGCGGCACCTCGAAGCGCGACTCGCAGTTCAGCAGTTCCAGCGCGTACTGCGTCACCGCCGGCCGCACGGCCCGGCCATGCGCGCGGTGGCCCAGGGCTTTGTCGGCGTTTTCCAGCTGGCGCTCGATCATTTGCTCGCAGTCGGCCGGCTGGCCGGCCAGCTGGGCAAAGCGAACGGCGGTGCGGATCTGGGCCGGTGTCAGCCCGCGGCGCTCGGCCAGGCGGGCGGCGAACTCGGCGCTGACCGGCACATCGGCCAGGGCCTTGCTGACCAGGCCGAGGCGGGCGCCTGGCGGCGGGGACTTGAGCTCCAGGTGGTACTGAAAACGGCGGCGGAAGGCCGGGTCGATCTGCTCGATGCGGTTGGTGATCCAGATCACCGGCACCGGGTTGGTTTCCAGGATCTGGTTGACCCAAGCCTTGCCCGAGACCGAGCCCGAGGTCGGCGCCTCGGCGGCCGAGTCGAGGCGGGCGATCAGCTGGGCGGTGTCCGTGGACAAAGGCGGGAAGACGTCCTCGACCTCGTCGAACAGCAGCGCCACATGGGCGCTGGCCTTGAGGAAGACCTGGCTGATCTGCAGCGAGCGGTAGCGGTCGCGGCCCGAGAGGCTGTTGCCGTCGCGGTCGGCGTATTCCACCTCGTACAGATCCAGTCCTGCGGCCTGTGCCGCCACCTTGGCCAGCTCGGTCTTGCCGGTGCCGGGCGGGCCGTAGAGCAGCACATTGACGCCGGGCTCGCGCCGCGCCACCGCCTGGCGCAGCAAGGTGTTGAGCAGGGCCAGGTCGTCGGCGACGAACTCGAAGTCTTCGGCCTTGAGCTGGCTGGGCGTGGCCGGGCGGGTGAAGACGGCCATCAGATCGTGCGGCCCGGGGTACTCGCGCATCAGCACCGGCGGCAGCTGGTCGCTGACCTTCATCAGATCGGCCAGGTCGGTGATGTTGTGTTCGGAGATCAGGTTCTCCACCATGCCGATGCGTTCCAGGCGCGAGCCAGCACGCAGGGCCTCGGCCACCTCTTGCTCGTTGACGCCGGCCACCGCGGCGATCGCGGCAAAGGCTTCCTGCGCGGTGTTGACCTTGAACTCGACCAGGGCGCCGCGCAGCTCGCGCTGGTAGCGCGCCAGCGTACCGTAGAGCAGCAGGGCGCGCTCGGCCGGGTTCAGCTGCAGCAGGGTGCCGAGCGCGTCGATGTTTTTCTCGACCAGGGTGGATTCGCGCTTGAGCTGGCGGTCCAGCCATTCGCTGGTGGTGGCCAGCAGGGCCAGCATGTCCTTGGGCGCGTCCTTGACGTACTCGTCGAGGTAGAAGAACAGGGTGGCCTCCGAGAACGGCCCGCTCCAGACACCGTGGCGCTGCAAAAAGGCCTCGTCGCTGAGGGCTTCGTGGCCGCGCCAGAGCTCATTGCCCTGGCAGCGCTGGTTCAGGTAATCGCGCAGGCGGCCCAGCACGCGCAGGGGCCAGACCAGGTGGCGGCCGGTGAAGGAGAGCAGGCCGTTGAAATCGCGGCGCAGATTGAAGCGGCCGGCATGCTTGACCGTCAGGGTCAGCACGAACTGCGAGCACATGCGGTCCAGCACCGGCGCGTCCTTGAGGCCGGGTGAGGGCAGGACGCGGGTCGGGCTGCGGGCTTCGCTGGGTTTGGCGCGCTCTTCCGTGCTGCCCAGTGCCGGCCGACCCTCGTTGCTGAGGGTCGGGGCCTTGGCGGGCCGCGGGCTCGCTGAACGCTTGACCATGGGCAGGTTCCCTTGCTGAGGACAGCGCGCCACCGGAGATGGCGTGGCGCTGCCCCATCTTGGCGCAGCGTCGCGTCAAGGACAAGGGCCTGGCGCGGTGATTTTTAGCGCCTGTTCAGTGCATCACCACCGGTTGATGTCCCATGCTGGCGTAGCTCTCGATGAAGTCATCGAGGTCTTCTTCGCTCGGGTCTTGCTCGATCAAGGCCTCGACGCCATCCTGGAACTGCTGGGCCAGGGCGCCCTCGATGAAGATCTCGCGGCGCGAAAACTTGTCGACGATTTCATAGCCACCGCGATGCAGCTGCAGCTCGGGATTGGCTTGCAGGAATTCCCCAGGCACCGGCTCGGTGACCTGCACGTCGAACTTGACGACACTGAAACTGGGGGAGTTGTAAAGCATGTGCATGGTTCGGCTCCTTTCAGCTTCAACTGCGGCCAGCGTGCCGGCTTTCAAGGCTTATCGGCAGCCCCAGGCACCTGACCGTGGGTAAATAGTGTCAGATCGCGGCGCTGTTCGGCGCTTTCCTTTGCGTGTTTCGTGGTGGAAGCGTCAAAAAACACACGTGGATGCGGGGTGCTCAGGGTTTGTCAGAGGGCGTGGTGCTGAGCTGCAGCTGCCAGCCGCGGTCATCGGGCAGGTCCATGATCAGCTGCACGGGGATATGGCCGCGTGCCGGATCCAGCCACACCTCAATTTCGCCGCTGTACGGCCCCAGGGCCAGGCGCCGCAGATGCAGGGCGCGGGCGACGCTGGCGCCGGGTAACTCCAAAGTTTGCTGGTCCAGCACCTGGAACACCCACTCGCGCGCCTCGCCGCGGAAGGCGGCCACCGGCAGGCGCAGCTCGCTGCCCGGCGGGTACTGCTCGGGCCTCGCCTCGATCAGGGCCGCCAGCTGGATCCACCAGCTCAGCCGGTCTTGCACACCGGCCGGCAGGGGCACCAAATCGGCGCTGGTGGAATAGCTGATCAGGCCCTCGTCGCGGCGGAAATTGGTGGCCACCATATCGCGGCCGCGGCGCTGCTGGACATAGCGCTCGGGGCTCAGGCCTTGCTCACCGATCTGTCCCTGGCTTTTCCAGGCCGGCAGGGGCCGGCCCTCCAGCTCGCGCTCCAGCATCAGGGTGTAGTCACGCCCCGATGGTTGCCAGTTGAGCCGGGCGCGGCCGTACATGCCGTTCTGCAGCAGGATGTAATGCCACTCCCCGGCGGCGGCAAGCCGGGCGCTCTGGGGTGGGCTTGGCGCTGCGGAGCTCGGCGTGGGCTCGGGTGTCACGGCTTCGGCGGGGGGCGGTGTGCCCGCCACCGACACCGGCTGGGTGCGGCTGGAGGTGGCGACCGGCGTTGTGGTCCGCGAGCGCGCGGGCGCCAACTTGGGCGCAAGCGCCGGCGTCGTTGCAGGCGAAGCGGCGCTGACCGGGGCGGTGCTCAGCACCCGCACCGTCGCCCGCCCGGGGCTGGCCTGGGATGCCGGTGGACGCGGGGAATCGGCCTCACGTCCGTGCTGCAGCAACCAGGCATGGGCGACCGTGCTCAGGCCGAGGGCGAGCAGCCAGGGGCGGGCGCGTTGCCAGCCCTGCGGGGAAAACAGGAAAGAGAAGAAATCGGGTCGCATCCGTTCGCATTGGACAATGCCGCCATCGCAGCGCTGTATTGTCACCATCCGATGAAACTTGCCACCTACAAGGACGGCTCCCGCGACGGCCAGCTCGTGGTCGTGTCGCGCGACCTGAGCCAGGCCCACTACGCCAACGGCATCGCCAGCCGCCTGCAGCAGGTGCTGGACGACTGGGGCTTTCTTTCGCCGCAGCTGGAAGAGCTGTACACCAGCCTCAACCACGGCAGGCTGCGCCATGCCTTCAATTTCGACCCCAAGCAGTGCATGGCGCCGCTGCCGCGTGCCGGGCAGTGGCTGCGAGGCTCGGCCTATCTGAGCCATCTGCAGCTGCTGCGTCAGGCGCGCGGCGAGACCGGCGATGCCGGCCTGGACCTGGACCCGCTGCTGCTGCAGGGCGCCAGCGATGACTTCCGTGGCCCCTGCGAGCCCGGGCGCTTTGCTTCCGAGGCCATGGGCATCGACTTCGAGGCGGGGCTGGTCGTGGTCTCTGGCGATGTCGAGCAAGGCGTCACGCCGGCTCAGGCTCTGGAAGGCGTGCGCCTGCTGATGCTGTGCAATGACTGGAGCTTGCGCCAGCTGCAGGCCTCCGAGCAGGCCAAGGGCCAGGGCGCGCTGCAGAGCCGGCCGGCCGTGGCTTTCAGTCCGGTGGCGGTGACGCCGGACGAGCTCGGTGCCGCGTGGAGCGGCGGCCGGGTGGATTTGAGCCTGCAGACCATGTGGAACGGCCGCAAGGTCGGCCAGTGCGATGCCGGGCCGGAGATGGCTTTCCATTTCGGCCAGCTGATTGCCCACGCGGCCAAGACCCGCCGCCTGCGTGCCGGCAGTGTGCTCGGCACCGGCCCGGTCAGCAACAAGGACGCCAGCCGTGGCTACAGCTGCATCGCCGAGAAACGCGCACTCGAAACCCTGGACGGCGGCGCACCCAAGACCGCGTACATGAAGTTTGGCGACACGGTGCGTATCGAGATGAAGGGCCGCGACGGCCTCAGCCTCTTCGGTGCCATCGACCAGGATGTGATGTCCTTGCACGACGCTGATCCCAGCGACGATGCGCCCACTGCCCCCGCGGCTTCCGCCGAGTACACGGCCGATGCCACGGATTGAACCCTGCCTTTCACGCCTTCACCTTTCACCTTGACCACGGAGCGCCCCATGCTGCAACGCCGCCCTCTCTTGCTTTTGCCCTTGCTGGGCCTGGCCAGCCCCTGGGCCCGCGCCGGCCTGACCGAGGGTGATGCCGCTTCGGGCATCCGTGCCGCGCTGGAGCGCGGTGCCGCCGCTGCCGTGGCCCAGCTGGGCCGCAGCGATGGCTTTCTGGGCAATCCGGCCGTGCGCATCGAGCTGCCTGGGCATCTCAAGGATGCCGCCAAGCTGCTCAAGACCCTGGGCCAGGGTCGCAAGGTCGATGAGCTGCTGACCGCCATGAACCGCGCGGCCGAGGCGGCCGTGCCGGCAGCCCAGCCCTTGCTGCTGGCTGCGGTCAAGGGCATGAGCGTGGACGATGGCCTCAAGATCCTGCGCGGCGGTGATGACGCCGTGACCCAGTATTTCGCCGGCAAGACCCGCTCGCCCCTGATCGAAAAGTTCCTGCCCCTGGTGACGCAGGCGACGCAGAAAGTGGCGCTGGCTGACAAGTACAACGCCGTGGCCGGCAAGGCGGCAGGCTTGGGGCTGGTGCGTCAGGACGACGCCAACATCCAGCAGTACGTGACGGGCCGGGCCATCGATGGCCTTTTCCTGGTGATCGGCGAAGAAGAACGCAAGATCCGCCAGGACCCGCTGGGCACCGGCAGCGCGGTGCTGAAAAAGGTCTTCGGCGGCCTGAGCTGAGGGGGGCGTCCGCCGCGCCGCGCGGGTGCGTGGGCTCGGCCCTTCGCGACCGTGGCGGCCCGCTCCGGCCTGGCTTTCGGCCGATTCCGCCGCTGGGTGGACAATACGGCCTGGTTTCCTTTTGCAGTTTTGCCGCACTTGCTCTCATGAACGACATTCCCGATTCGACGCAGACGCCCGCCCCCGATGCTGTGGAGGCGCAACCCGTGGCGCCTGCGGCCGAAGCCAGCCCGGTGGCCGTGGCTGATGCGGTTCCGGCTGACGGCGCCGAGCTTGCGAGCGCTGCGGCGCCTGCGGCAGCGGCCGCCGAGATGAGCCCGGCGGCTTGCGCGGCCCAGCTCAAGGCCTTGTTCCCGGCCTTGTTTGGCGGTGCCTTCAAGCCGCTGAAGCTGCGCGTGCAGGCAGACATCCAGGCGCGCGCGCCGGGTCAGTTCACCAAGGCCCAGCTGTCGGCGTTCTTGCGCCGCTACACCGGCAACACCGGCTATCTGATTGCCCTGGGCAAGGCCACGCAACGTTTCGATCTGGATGGCCAGCCGGCCGGCGAGCTCAGCGAAGAGCACCGTGCCGCCGCTCGCGAAGAGCTGGCCCGCCGCCGCGGCCTGCAGCAAGAGCGCCTGGCGGCCGAGCAGGCCGAGCGCGATCTGGCCCAGACCCAGCGTCGCAACCGCGCCGGTTTGCTCTACGACTTCGAGCGCACCACCTTGACCTTGCCGAATTTCTGCGTGCTCAAGGGCGTGAGCCCGGAGGAACTGCCAGCCCTGCTGGACCAGGCGCGTGCTGAGCGGGCCGAGGCCCCGGTGCGTGAGCCGCGTGAACCCCGTGAGGGCCAAGGCCGCCGCGATGGCCGGGATGCGCGCGACCCGCGCTCGGCCCCGCGAGGCCCGCGCGCCGATGCGCGACCGGACGGCCGCCCGGGCGCACGCCGTGACGGCCCGCGCCGGACCGGTGGCCCGACGGGCGGCGGGCGGGGCAAGCCGGCCGGTGGGCGCTGAGTTCCTGTCCCTACTCTGACTGTTTGAAACGATTGTGAAACGGCCTGCATGATGCAGGCCGTTTTTCTTGTCAAGCTGTGGATTGCCCGAGCGTAGTTCCTTGGATGTGAAGTATTTCTCCGCCTGTTAACTTGGAGGCTCGATGGCGTTCGG
>JAIXSD010000243.1 GCA_027484885.1 Rubrivivax sp. | reverse complement strand
TAGCCGGTGAAGCAGGCCTCGGTGACATTGCTGAGGCCGTACTGGGCGGCGTTGTCGACCAGGGCTTGCTGCGCGCCCAGGATGTCGAAGTAACGGATGTCAATGCCGGGCAGGGCCCGCAGCTGGCCGATGGCTTGATTCAGTCCTTGGTTGAAGCCCAGGGACAGCAGATGCAGCTGACCCGACAGACCGGAGGAGAGGCCGCCGGGTGTCTGCCCCAGGTCGGGCAGGCCCGGCATCAGGAAGTTGCGCGCACCCAGGCCGTAGAGGGTCTGGACCGCGCTGCTGAGGTTTTGGATTGCCGCTTGTGCCGTGGCCTGCGAGAAGCCCTGGTACTGAAAATCATTGGCGCCGCCCCACAGCAGGTACAGCGCCTGGCTGTCGGCGGCCGTGCCGGCCAGCCCGGCCTGGAAGGTGCCGACCTGCGAGAGCATGCCGGTGTTCTGCAAGGCGGCCGGAGCGCCTGCGGCCACTGCCGCGCCATTGAGCCAGCCGGTCTGGGCGCCGCCCCAGGCATAGTCCTGCAGGCTCACGCCCAGGCCTTGGGCCAGGTGCTCCACGGCCACCGGGCCGTTGGAAAAACGACCCTGGAAATAGTTGCCCGGCTGCGGCACGGTGCCGCCGGTGGCGCGGTAGAAATTACCGTTGTCCGACAGGCTGTCGCCAAAGGCGATCACGCGGCTGTAGCTGCTGCCGGTGCTGCTCGTGACCTGACCCTGAGCCTGGGCAGGTGCAGCCCAGGCCAGGCTGGCGGCGATCATCAGCAGGGCGGGCAGGCGAACGCCGGCCGGGGAGCGGAGGGTGGTGTTCACGGCAGACCTTTCAAGTCGTAACGATCCAAGTCGGCGGCATGATGGCATGTCTCGAAATGGGAATCACCTGAAATCGGTGTGCGTGTTCACGTTTGGCCGGCCGGCTCAGCGGCGGGCTCGCGGCTCAAACCACCCGGCGCATGGTGGTGGTGCCGATGTGCATGCCTTCGCGGTATTTGGCCACGGTGCGGCGCGCGACCTGGATGCCTTGTTCTTCCAGCATGCTGGCCAAGGCGCTGTCGGACAGGGGCTTGGCCGGGTTCTCGGCGGCGATGAACTGCTTGATCAGCTCGCGCACGGCGGTGCTGGAGGCCTCGCCGCCGGCCTCGGTGGACAGGCCCGAGCCGAAGAAGTACTTGAGCTCGAAGGTGCCAAAGGGCGTGGCCATGTACTTGGCCGTGGTCACGCGCGAGATGGTCGATTCGTGCAGGCCCAGCTCGTCGGCGATCTCGCGCAGCACCAGGGGCTTCATGGCCACGGCGCCGTGGCTGAAGAAGCCTTTTTGCCGCTCGACGATGGCGGTGGAGACGCGCAGGATGGTGTCGAAGCGCTGCTGGATGTTCTTGATGAACCAGCGCGCCTCTTGCAGCTGGCCGCCCAGGGCGCTGTTGCTGATGCCGCCACGCGTCTGGCGCAGGGCGTTGGCGTAGAGCTCGTTGATGCGCAGCTTGGGCGCGACCTCGGGGTTGATGATGACGCGCAGCTCGCGCCCGACCTTGCGCACGATCACGTCCGGGATCACAGCCGGCGCCTGACCGCGGGCAAAGCGCCGGCCGGGCTTGGGCTCCAGGGCCACGATCAGCGCTTGCGCCTCACGCAGCAGGGCATCGTCGGCGCCGGTCAGCAGCATCAGGCGGCGGCTGTCGCGCTTGGCCAGCAGGTCCAAGTGCTTTTTGCAGATCATGATGGCGATCACCTGCGGCGCGCTGCGCGGCAGCTGGCGCAGCTGCAGCTCCAGGCATTCGGTCAGCTCGCGGGCACCGACCCCGGGCGGGTCCATGTGGTGCAGCCATTTGAGGGCGATGCGCAGGTGGTCGAGCAGCTCCTCGCGCTCGGCGGCGCTGTCCTCGTCACTGCCGGGGACCAGGGCCTCGGCGATGGATTCCAGGCTGTCTTCGAGGTAGCCGTCTTCGTTGAGCGAATCGATCAGCAGGCGCAGCGCCAGCTGGTCGGTATCGCTGAGGTGCATGCCGGCCATCTGCTGGACCAGATGCTCCTGCAGGCTGATCTCGGCCGATTCCTGATCGCTGCGCTCGCCGTCTTCGTCGTTGCTGCCGGAGCCGCTGCTGCTGTTGCTGGGCAGCTCGCGGATGCCGTCGAAATCGTCGCCCTCGGTGCCGTTTTCCCAGTCCTCGCGCTCGGTGCTGCCGAAGTCTTCGGCCTGCAGCTCGGGCGTGGCCTCGGCCTCGGCGCCGCCGCCCAGCTCACGGTCGGCGCCGCTGTCTTCGGCGGCACTGGCCGGGCGCAGCTCGGGCAGCTCGGGTGTGGTGACGGAGAAGTCTTCTTCGGTTTCGAGCAGCGGGTTCTGCGCCAGCATCTGCTCGACTTCCTGGTTCAGCTCCAGCGTGGACAGTTGCAGCAGGCGGATCGATTGCTGCAGCTGCGGCGTCAAGGCCAGATGCTGGCTCAGTCGAACCTGGAGTGACTGCTTCATGGCACGGGCTCAGGGGCAGTCGTGAGATGCAGGAATCCCAGCATCAGCCCCGCGCGGGGCTGCCGTGGCAGCGGGCGTGTAGGCATCCATGGCCGGCTCTACATGCGGAAATGTTCGCCGAGATAGACCTTGCGCACATCGGCGTTGGCCACGATCTCGTCCGGCGTGCCCTCGGCCAGCACCGAGCCCTCGCTGATGATGTAGGCCCGGTCGCAGATGCCCAGGGTCTCGCGCACATTGTGGTCGGTGATCAGCACGCCGATCTGGCGCGCCTTCAGGAAGCCGATGATGCGCTGGATCTCCAGCACCGCGATCGGGTCCACGCCGGCGAAGGGTTCGTCCAGCAGGATGAAGCGTGGCTGCGTGGCCAGGGCGCGGGCGATCTCGACGCGGCGGCGTTCGCCGCCCGAAAGTGCGGGCGCCGGGCTGTCGCGCAGCTTCTCGATGCTGAGGTCGTGCAGCAGCGACTCCAGCAGTTCCTTGATGCGCGGCTCTTTGAGCGCGCGGCCCTGCTCGTCGCGCTGCAACTCCAGCACGGCGCGGATGTTCTGTTCCACCGTCAGCTTGCGGAAGATCGAGGCCTCCTGCGGCAAATAGCTCAGGCCCAGGCGGGCGCGCTGGTGGATGGGCAGGTGCTCGACCGATTGGCCGTCGATGCGGATCTCGCCGGCATCGGCGCGCACCAGGCCCACGATCATGTAGAAGCTGGTGGTCTTGCCGGCGCCGTTGGGGCCGAGCAGGCCGACCACCTCGCCGCTGTTGACGCCCAGATGCACGTTCTTGACCACGCGGCGCACGCCGTAGCTCTTGGCAAGGCCTTCGGCTTCCAGGCGGCTGCGCGGGCCGGATTCGAGGGCGGCCACGGGCGCGTGATGGGGGCTGGCGACGCTGCTGCTGCTCATGGCGCTTTGCGGGGGCTCAGGCTGGTGCTGGGCTTGAGTTGCACGCCGGAGGCTGCGGCCGCGGGTGCCGAGGCGGCCTCAGGCGCGCCGCCGCGCGGCATCATCACCACACGAACCCGGCCACTCGGGTGGGGCGAGGTCTGGCCGCCCTCGAGGGTGAAGACTTCGCTGCGGTTGTCAAACAGGATGACCGCGCCGGTCACCTCGTCGGCCACCGTCGTGCCCTGCAGGCGGCGAACCACGGCATTGCCGATGAAGCGCACGGTGTCGCTGCGGGTGTCGTATTCGAGCTGGTCGGCCAGGCCTTCGATGGCCTCGCCCGGCACGTCGCGCGCCTGGCGGAAGCTGACCTGCTTGCCGGTCTGGCCGTTGGCATAGACCTGGTAGTAGCCGTCGCCGGTTTCGCGCACATCGAGCTTTTCGGCGCGCAGCACCAAGCTGCCCTTGCTCAGCACCACATCACCGTTGAACTCGGTGCGCTGCTTGGCGATCTCGACGCTGCCGCCGTTTTTGGAGCTGATGTTCAGCGGCTTGGCCCGGTCGCCTTTTTCCGCCCAGCCCGGCGTGGCGCCCAGGCCCAGCAGCAAGGCCGCCAGCAAGCCGGGCAAGACGGAAGAGCGCGGTGACAGCTTCATGGGCAGCAGGAGGGATGGAGGAGGGGG
>JAIXSD010000721.1 GCA_027484885.1 Rubrivivax sp. | reverse complement strand
GCTCTGCCAGTTCAGCACCGCCTTGTCGCTGCTCTGCCGGATCTGCATCTGCCCGGCCGCCGACTGCACCGTCGCCGCGCCTTGCGCCAGCTGTGCGCCCGTCGGCAGCGCCTGGCTGCTCACCTCCGCCCACGCCGCACTCGTCAGCGCCAGCGAGGCCAGCACCGCGCCCACATAAGCACCCGCGCCCGCAGCCCCAGCCGCACCGGCCCCAGCGCGCGCACCGCTGGCCGTCTTGCCCTGCCCCACCGCATGCTCACCCACCGCCACCAGCGCTCCCACGCGCTTGGAATACACCGTCTTGTAGCAACCCGAATTCATCACGGACTCCCTGTCAAACAACTGCAGGGATGGTCCCAGTTAGCGCCCATGGGGTGTCTTAAGTATTCATAAGCAGCTCGTTCACAGATCGCCCATGAGGCCTCAGCGGCGCACTTCGTAGCACAATTTCACGTTTGGATCCAAGGTGCGCTCGCACAGGCATTCGACGAGCTGGCGCGCTTCTTCTGGGCTGCGTTCCAGGCCCAGCTCTTCCGCCGTGCACAGCTCGGGCGTCTTGGGCTGCAAGCCTGCCTGCGCCGACCAGCGGATCGGCTTGTCGCGCTCCCACGGCGGGCGCGGCAGGGGCTTGGGCGGCTCGGGGCGATGCGGATCGCCCGCCAGGATGTTGCCGCTGATCAGCTCGCCGGCCAGCACATAGTTGGCGGCCAGGCCACCATTGGCGCCATTGCTCAAGACATAGCTCACATCGACCGGCTTGCCCATGCCGACGCCCGGGCTCTGGAAGTTGGCCAGGCTTTGAGTCAAGCCCAAGGTCTCACTGCCCACCAGGCCCTGCAGGTTGCCGGGTTTCAGATCGGCGCGCAGGCCGCCGTCGTAGATCTTGTCAGCCACCGTGGAGCCGACGATGGTCAGGCGCTTTGGATCGATGCTGGCCTGGGCCGTGAACGCGCCGGAGGCGGCCAGCTGGTAGTCTGACCAACGCCCCGTGCCATCGATGTAGCGCAGCTGCGCCGGGTCGATGCTGACGGGCAAATTGCGGCCAGCATTGGGCGATGCAAACTGGCCCACGCCCTGAAGCTGCAAGGTTTCACCCGCGAGCACACCTTGCAAGTCTGTGGCCTGCACTGCCGTGAGCGCAGTGCCGTCGTACACCTTGTCGGTGGCGGTGAAGACCGCACGCACCGACTTGGGAAGAATCGTGCCGGCGGCCGACTGCGTGGTGACCGCGTAATTGGCGCCGCTGTTGTCGTCCTGGATCGCGTAGCTCGACACCAGCAGCGTGCTGCCATTGGCACCCAAGACATGAGAGCTCTGGAAGCTTTGGCTCGCCTTGGCCGTATCCGCGCCCAGCAAGCCGCGGATGCTGACCTGGCCCGTAGAAGCGGTGCTGCCGTCGTAAGTCTTGGTGTCGGTGCTGGCCGTCAGCGTCAGCGGCGCTGGCGTGATGGTCAGTTCGCCGCTGCCGGGTGCGACAAAGTAGTTGCCAGCCAGTTCGGGGTTGGCCAGCGCGGCGATGAAGGCGTAGCGCCCGGCATTGCGGGCATTGACGGCGTCGCCCGAGATCACGGCGCCGCCGATCGAGGCCAAGCTGTCGCCGTTCTTCAAACCGACGGCGCTCACCTGCCCCGGCGAGATGGTCGACGCCAAGCCGTCGTACACCTTGCTCAAGGAACTTGCCTGCAAGTAGAGCGGTGCTGCGTCCACCAGATAGGTCATCACCTGGGTGGTGACCCCAAGGAAATTGCCCAGCGACAGGCTGGTGCCGCTGTTGCTGTTGGTCACGGCGCCGGCATAGCCGCCGCGGCTGGACAGCACCGAGACTTGCGCCAGCGTGGGCGTCACCTGCAAGAGACCACCCAGCCCATCCGAGAAGGTGTAGCGCAGCGCGCCGGTGCTGAGGTTGGCGGAGGCCAGTGGCCGCGGTGAGGTCGGCAGTGTTTCCGTACCCGTCAGCGTCATGCGAATGATGGTGCGGCCATCGGCAGCCAGGTAACGCACATTGTTGGTGTCCAGCGCAGGCATCACATCGCCGAGGGCCCCATACACCGTCGACACATCTTTCATCGGCACCAGGGCCGTCTGCGCCGGGACGATGGTGAAGAGGCGGCCCGGGACCGTGTCGATCTCGTAGTTGCGCGACCAGCCCGGTGTCGCCTCGGAGATCAGATATTGCCCGGCAATCTCACCGGCCGCGCGCTTCAAGGTCGGCAGGACGATGCGGCTGGTGTCCGTCGCAATGCTGCTGGTGTCGCCGTTTTTGAGTCCGGTGAACAAACCGGTCAGCGTCGGGTCGGTCTCGGTCAGCAGCTTCATGTGGGCGGTGGGCAGGAAGCTGAGCCGGGCCTTGTTGATGGTCAAGGTGCCCGGTGTGCTCGACCAGACGATGCGGTAGTTGGGCGCGCTGCCGCCCTGGCCGGTGATGTCATACGCACCCGCATCGGCGGTGCGCAAATTGGCCAGATAGCCGGCGCTGCTCAAGCGAGTGCCGGTCACCGCGGCATCTCCCAAGGTCTCGCCGGCGACCAAGCCGCTGGCAGAGAAGGTCAAGGGACGAACATCCCCATAGCCCGTGACGGAGTTGTCCGCTTGCAAGACCAGGTCGCGTTTGAGAATGCTGGCCTGGGTCTGCAAAGACCCCGTGCTGCTCAGACGGTAATCGTCCCAGCTGCCGCTGCCGTCCTGCCGTGTCAGCTGCGCCACATCGGCCACGCTCACCGCGCGATTGGCCCCGACGTTCTTGTTCGCGAACACACCCGCGCCGCTGAGGCCCAGCGTATCGCCCGCCACCAAGCCGTCGAACACCCCGCCGGTGATGAGGGCCTGGGTGTTGCCGTCGTACACCTTGTCAGCCGCCTGCAGCCCGATCAGGGCCAGGTCTTTCTTGCCGATCTGCAGCGCTGCATTGCTGATCGTGATGTTGTAGTTGGCGCGATCCGCACCACTCACGCTCAAGTCAGACAGATAGCTTCCGGCATGAAGCCCTCGGGCCTCACCCGCGATGCGGATGTCATCACCCGCGACAAAGCCCTGGCCACGGGCCGCTTCCTGCGCTTGCACCTGCCCGTTGTACGTTGTACTGCCAGCCACCGCAGTGACGCTGGCATTCGCCCGCGCAATGCTCAGATCGGCATTGTTCAAGCTCACGTTGTAGTTGCGCGCGTCGCTTCCCGACACGCTCAGGGTCGAAGCGTAGACGCCGGC
>JAIXSD010000037.1 GCA_027484885.1 Rubrivivax sp. | reverse complement strand
GCGCGCGTGGCATTGGCCTTGTGGATCAGCGCGCTCAACTCGGCCGCGCGCTCGATGCTGCGGTCGTAGTGGAAGTGCAAGCTGGGCACGGTGTGGATCTGCAGGCGCTTGAACAGGCCATTGCGCAGAAAGCCGGCGGCTTCGTTCAGCGCCTCGGCGGTTTCGGTCGGATCACCGACCAGCACCGAGAAGAACACCTTCGCATGCGCATAGTCGGGCGTCACCTCGACGGCATTGACCGTGGCCATGCCGATGCGGGGATCCTTGAGCTCGCGGATCAGCTCGGCCAGATCGCGCTGGATCTGGTCGGCCACGCGGAAGCTGCGGTTGGGGATGACTCGTTTGTGTCGCATCTCGGACTGCTCCTGTGCTGAAACTGCTGGCGGCGCCCCTCACAAACACAAACCCCGCCACTCTCGGGAGGGCGGGGTTTGCGCCGGTTGGGGCAACTCCGCTTTACAGCGTTCGCGCCACTTCCTTGACCTCGAAGAATTCCAGCTGATCGCCCTCGGCGATGTCGCTGTAGTTCTTCAGCTTGATACCGCACTCGAAGCCTTCGCGGACTTCGCGCACATCGTCCTTCATGCGCTTGAGCGTGTCGATCTCGCCGGTGTAGATCACCACGTTGTCGCGCAGCAGGCGGAAGCGTGCCGAACGGTTGACCACGCCCGAGGTGACCATACAGCCGGCAATGGTGCCGATCTTGGTCGCCACGAACACGGTGCGGATCTCGGCCATGCCGATGACTTCCTCGCGCTGCTCGGGAGCCAGCATGCCGGTCATCGCTGCCTTCACCTCATCCACGGCGTCGTAAATGATGTTGTAGTAGCGCAGATCGACGGCATTGCCTTCGGCCAGCTTGCGCGCACCGGCATCAGCCCGCACGTTGAAGCCGATGATGACGGCCTTGGAGGCGATCGCCAGGTTGACGTCCGACTCGCTGATGCCACCGACGGCGGCGTGCACGATCTGGACCTTGACTTCGGCGGTCGACAGCTTGAGCAGCGATGAAGCCAGGGCTTCCTGCGAACCTTGCACATCGCTCTTGATGATGATGCCCAGGGTCTGCACATCGCCGGCACCCATGTTCTCGAACATGTTTTCCAGCTTGGCGGCTTGCTGACGCGACAGCTTGACGTCACGGTACTTGCCCGAACGGAAGGTGGCGATTTCACGGGCACGGCGTTCATCCGACAGCACCATGAATTCATCACCAGCCTGCGGCACTTCGGTCAGGCCCTGGATTTCCACCGGGATGGAAGGACCCGCTTCGGTCGCAGCCTTGCCGTCTTCGTCCAGCATGGCGCGCACGCGGCCATAGGTCGAACCGGCCAGCACCACATCGCCGCGCTTGAGCGTACCGCTCTGCACCAGCACCGTGGCCACCGGGCCACGGCCCTTGTCCAGCTTGGCTTCGATCACCAGACCCTTGGCCATGGAGGCGACCGGGGCCTTGAGTTCCAGCACTTCGGCTTGCAGCAGCACTTGCTCCAGCAGGCTGTCCATGCCCTCGCCCGTCTTGGCCGAGACCGGCACGAAGGGGGTGTCGCCGCCGAAGTCTTCCGGCACGACGCCTTCGGCCACCAGCTCGCCCTTGAGGCGCTCGATGTTGGCGCCTTGCTTGTCGATCTTGTTCATGGCCACGACCATGGGCACGCCCGCAGCCTTGGCATGGTGGATCGCTTCCTTGGTCTGGGGCATCACGCCGTCGTCCGCCGCCACCACCAGGATGACGATGTCGGTGGCGGTGGCGCCACGAGCACGCATGGCCGTGAAGGCCGCGTGACCCGGGGTGTCCAGGAAGGTGATCACGCCGCGCGGGGTTTCCACGTGGTAGGCGCCGATGTGCTGCGTGATGCCGCCGGCTTCACCTGCGGCCACGCGGGCACGGCGGATGTAGTCCAGCAGCGAGGTCTTGCCGTGGTCGACGTGCCCCATGACGGTGACCACCGGTGCGCGCGGCAGCGCTTCATGCTGCTGCTCGGCGCCGGCGCCCTCTTCTTCCAGGAAGGCATCGGGATCGTCCAGCTTGGCGGCGAAGGCCTTGTGGCCCATTTCTTCCACCAAGATCATGGCGGTTTCCTGGTCCAGCTGCTGGTTGATGGTGACCATCTGGCCCAGCTTCATCAGCTGCTTGATGACCTCAGAAGCCTTGATGGACATCTTGTGCGCCAGATCGGCCACCGAGATGGTTTCCGGCACATGCACCTCTTGCACCACCTGCTCCGCCGGAGCGACGAAGGTCGAGGTGCTGCTGCCACGGCGATCCGCACCGCGGTCATTGCCGCGACGGCCGGCCGGGCCGCTGCGACCCGGCGCACGCCAGGCCGAGGACGGACGCGCACCGCCCGGAGCGGCCGGGCCGCTGGGCTTGGCGCCACGCTTCTTGGCATCGTCGGCCCAGCTGGACGACAGCTTTTCCGACTTGACCGATTTCTTGTCGCCCGGCTTGGCAGCACCGGCCGTGGCGGCGCCCGGCGCGGCAGGCGCGCCCGGGGTGCCCGGCTTCTTGTGGATGGTGCCCTTGATGCCTTCCTTGCTGGCTTCGACCGGCTTGGGCTCTTCCTTCTTCGCGACCATCACCTTCTTCGGTGCATTCATCATCGCGCGGATGGCGGCAGCCTCGGCCTCGGCGGCCTTGCGGCGGCGCTCCAAGTCGACCTGTTTTTGCTTCTCTTCAGCGCCGACGTCCACGGCCTTGACCACGCGCAGAGCGGGCTTGGGCGCTTCAGCCGGAGCGGCCGGTGCAGCAGCGGCCGCGACCGGGGCAGCCGCAGGGGCTTCCACCGGCGCCGCAGCGACCGGGGCCGGTGCGGGTGCAGCCACCGGAGCGGGTGCCGGCGCACGGGCGGCGGCAGCGGCGCGGTTGATGGCGGCAGCTTCCTTGGCGGCGGCTTCGGCGGTCTGGCGCGGCGCCTTGGCCTTGGCAGCCAGCTTGGCAGCGGCGGCTTCTTCAGCAGCGCGTGCGGCAGCTTCTTCAGCGGCGCGGGCTTCCGCAGCGGCCTGTTCGGCCTTTTCCTTGCGGCGTTGCTCTTCGGCTTCGCGAGCGCGGGCTTCGGCCTCTTCGCGTTCCTTCACGCGGGCAGCCAGCTCCTGCTCTTGCTGGCGCAGGGCGGCAGCTTGAGCCTGGGCTTCTTCTTCGCGGCGGTGCAGTTCCGCTTCCTCGGCGGCAGCCGTGGCGGCGTCATCGACACCGGTGGCGTCGTCGCGTTTGACGAAGGTGCGCTTCTTGCGCACTTCAACCTGGATGGTGCGGGCTTTGCCGCTGGCATCGGCCTGCTTGATTTCGCTGGTCGACTTGCGGGTCAGCGTGATCTTCTTGCGATCGGCGCCGCCGGTACCGTGCGCGGTGCGCAGGTAATCGAGCAGACGTTCCTTGTCGGCTTCATTGAGCGCGTCATCGGGAGAAGACGTCTTGACGCCCGCAGCTTGCAGCTGCTCAAGCAGCGCGCTCGCAGGCCTATTAAGCTCTGCGGCGAACTGGGCGACGGTAGTCACAGCCATTGTTGGATCCTTAACTTATGCGTTCGGTGCTGGGCGAATGATTGGGCAATGTCGAGAGGCTGAATGGGCCTCAGGCGTTGAACCAATGTTCGCGGGCCTTCATGATCAGAGCGCGGGCCGCACCCTCATCCATACCGGCCAATTCAACGAGCTCGTCGACGGCCAGGTCGGCCAGGTCGTCGCGAGTGTGGATGTCGCCATCCGCGAGCTTGGCGACCAGATCGGGCGTCATGCCTTCCAGGTCGCGCAGGTCTTGGGAAACTTCCTCGACCTTTTCTTCGCGGGCGATTTCCATGGTCAACAAGGCATCCTTGGCCCGGGTGCGCAATTCATTGACCGTGTCCTCGTCGAAGGCCTCAACTTCCAGCATTTCCTGCATAGGCACGTAGGCCACTTCTTCCAGGCTGGTAAAACCCTCGGCGATCAAAATATCGGCCACTTCGGCATCGACATCGAGTTTCTCGATGAAGAGCTTGCGGACCGATTCCGATTCCTGCTCATGCTTCACAGCCGATTCCTCGGCCGACATGATGTTGATGCGCCAGCCGGTCAGCTCGGACGCGAGCCGCACGTTCTGGCCGCCACGGCCGATGGCGATGGCGAGGTTTTCCTCGTCGACCACCACGTCCATGGCATGACGTTCTTCGTCCACCACGATGGACTGCACATTGGCCGGCGCCAGAGCGCCGATCACGAACTGGGCCGGGTCTTCCGACCACAGCACGATGTCCACGCGCTCGCCGGCCAGCTCATTGGTCACGCCGTTGACGCGTGAACCGCGCACGCCGACGCAGGTACCGATGGGGTCGACACGCTTGTCGTGCGAGAGCACGGCCAGCTTGGCGCGCGAGCCGGCGTCACGCGCGCAGCTCTTGATCTCCAGCAGGCCTTGTTCGATCTCAGGCACTTCCTGGGCGAACAATTCCTTCATGAACTCGGGGCTCGAGCGCGACAGCATGATCTGCGGGCCACGTTGGGTCGGGTCCACGCCCAGGATCACGGCACGCACGCGGTCACCGGTGCGCAGGTTTTCCTTAGGGATCATTTCCGAGCGCTTCAGGCGGCCTTCGATGCGGCCCGACTCGGCAATGATGTCGCCCTTGTCCAGGCGCTTGACGGTGCCGACGAAGATCTGCTCGCCGCGGGCCAGGAAGTCGTTCAGCAGCTGCTCACGCTCGGCGTCACGGATCTTCTGCAGGATGACCTGCTTGGCCGCTTGCGCACCGATACGGCCGATGGGCACGGATTCGATGGGCTCTTCGATGTGGTCTTCCACCTCGATGTCAGGGATTTGCTCCTGAGCTTCGAACAGCAGGATTTCCGCATCGGGGTTTTGCAGACCGGCTTCGTTGGGCACGACGTGCCAACGACGGAATGTCTCGTACGCGCCGGAATCCCGGTCAATCGAAACGCGAATGTCGGCCTCGCCGCCACACAGCTTCTTGGTGGCCGAAGCCAGGGCGGCCTCGACCGCACCAAACACCACATCGAGCTCCACGCTCTTCTCGCGCGAAATCGCGTCCACCAGCATCAACAGTTCGCGGTTCATTGATCAGGACCTCCGTCAACCTTGTCATCCTTGCGTGCGGGCTTGGCGCGCGGCGGCTTCTTGGCCGGCGCGGGCTTCACACCACGACCCTTGAAGCTCACCACGGGCACCAAGCGGGCCTCGCGCACTTCTTCAAGAGAAAAATCCAGTGCCTGTTCGACACCACCTTCACTGAACACCAGGCGCCAGGCCTGGGTATCGGCAAATGCAGCGAGCACGGCCAACGCCGCCGCCAGCTCGATCACGGCCACGCCATCGGGCGCAACCAGCGGGAACGGGTGGGCCAGCGGCTCGGCACCCTCGACCGGCTGCTGGGCCAGCACGCCCTTGTATTTCTTGCGCCCCTGGAACGGCATGCGCAGCGTGATCTCGATTTCCTCGCCGAGGAAGCGCGCATAGTCCTGCGGCTTCTTCAGGGGCCGATCGAGACCGGGCGACGACACCTCCAGACGCTCGTAAGCGCAGCCTTCCACTTCAAGCACATACTGCAACTGCCGCGTCACACGCTCGCAGTCATCCACGCTGATCAAAGCGCCGGTCAGCGCCTCAGCGGGCAGTTTGTCGATGTACACGCGCAGCAAGCCCCCAGGACTGCGCTCGCAGTCCACCAGGTCGTAACCCAAACCGGTCACGGTTTTCTCAACAGCGTCTTGCCAATTCATGCGTGGTCTATCTTCGTTTCTCTCGCGGAGGCTGATCCGTACGGCGATTTCAAAAAGGACACGGAACGATCAAGCAAAAAAAATGGGCTGGATGAATCCGCCCATGTTCTTACAGCGCTGAAAACCGACATGCACTCCCTCACGAAGCACCCGCCTGCCGCACTGCCCGACCAGCTTATGAGATCCGGATCCGCCCCACTTGAACCACGCCTCATGACGTCGCCGCAAGCTGCCGCATCACCAACCCCCAGCTCGCCAGCCTCTCACTGTGCCCGCACTTGAAGCCAAGTCGCAAGCCGGTGTTTTTGCTAACAAACCGTCCGCCGTGTCCAACAGCGAAGCCGGGATTGTACTATGCAAGCACCATGCCCACAAGCACGTAGCTTGCGAAGAGGCATTGGCATGCGAAAATCCCACGCTGATTTCAAACCTAGGAGCCACACATGGGATTTCTCGCAGGCAAGCGATTGCTGATCACGGGCGTGCTGTCCAACCGATCCATCGCTTATGGCATTGCAAAAGCCTGCCACCGGGAGGGTGCGGAACTGGCCTTCAGTTACCAAGGCGAGCGTTTCAAGGACCGCATCACCGAGTTTGCCGCCGAGTTTGATTCCAAACTGGTGTTTGATTGCGATGTATCCGACGACGCGCAAATTGAAGCCCTGTTCAATCAATTGGGCGAGGCCTGGCCCGAGTTTGACGGCTTTGTGCATTCCATCGGTTTTGCCCCGCGCGAAGCGATCGCCGGTGATTTTCTCGATGGCCTGACGCGCGAGAATTTCCGCATCGCCCACGACATCTCGGCCTACAGCTTCCCGGCCATGGCCAAGCTGGCCGCCCCGCGCCTGCGCCCCGGCGCCGCGCTGCTGACCTTGTCCTACCTGGGTGCCGCGCGTTTCGTGCCCAACTACAACACCATGGGCCTGGCCAAGGCCTCGCTGGAAGCCAGCGTGCGCTACCTGGCGCATTCGCTGGGCGCCAAGGGCGTGCGCGTCAACGGCATTTCGGCCGGCCCGATCAAAACCCTGGCCGCCTCCGGCATCAAGGATTTCGGCAAGCTGCTCAGTCAATTTGCCGCCAGCACCCCGATCCGCCGCAATGTGACGATTGAGGACGTCGGCAATGTGGCCGCCTTCCTGCTGTCTGACCTGGCCGCCGGCGTCAGCGCCGAAATCACCTATGTGGACGGCGGCTTCAGCCATGTGGCGCTGAGCGAAGGCTGAGGCCTTTTCTCAACAGCAGCTGCCAGCCGATCTCTCGGCTGGCTGCAGCAAGATAGAAAAACGGGACCCGCGGGTCCCGTTTTTCTTGTGCGTCGCAGCCGGATCAGCCCGCCGCCACGCAGTCCACGTAGTAGCGCGAACGGCCGTCTTCGCCCTTGTCTTCCACCAGTCCATGCACATCGGTGGCGAAGCCAGGGAACTTGGCGTTGAAGTCACGGGTGAACTTCAGATAGTCCACGATCTTCTTGTTGAAGCGCTCGCCAGGGATCAAGAGCGGAATGCCCGGCGGATACGGCGTCAGCAGCGAGGTGGTCACGCGGCCTTCCAGTTGATCGATTTCGACCCGCTCGGTGCGGCGATGGGCGATGTGCGCAAACGCATCGCTGGGCTTCATGGCCGGCTCCAGGTCGGACAGATAGACCTCGGTGGTCAGGCGCGCGATGTCGCCCTTGGCATAGGCCTCGTGGATGCTCTGGCAGAGGTCACGCAAGCCCATGCGCTCGTAGCGCGGCTGGGCGGCACAGAACTCCGGCAGGATGCGCCACAGCGGCGCGTTCTTGTCGTAGTCGTCCTTGAACTGCTGCAGGGCCGTCAACAGCGTGTTCCAGCGGCCCTTGGTGATGCCGATGGTGAACAGGATGAAGAAGCTGTAAAGGCCCGTCTTCTCGACCACCACACCATGCTCGGCCAGGAACTTGGTGACGATGGAGGCCGGGATGCCTGTCTCGGCAAACTTGCCACTCATGTCCATGCCGGGGGTGATGATGGTGGACTTGATCGGGTCCAGCATATTGAAGCCGGCAGCGATCTCACCGAAACCGTGCCAGGCTTCATTGGCGCCCAGCATCCAGTCGGCGGGCTTGCCATAGCCCTCTTCGGCCAGCTTGTCCGGGCCCCAGACCTTGAACCACCAGTCCTGGTCGTACTCTTCGTCGACCTTGCGCATGGCGCGGCGGAAGTCCAGCGCCTCGGAGATGCTCTCGGCCACCAGGGCCGTGCCGCCCGGGGGCTCCATCATGGCGGCCGCCACATCGCAGCTGGCGATGATGCTGTACTGCGGGCTGGTCGAGGTGTGCATCAGATAGGCCTCGTTGAACAAATGCTTGTCCAGCTTGACGTTCTGCGAGTCCTGCACCAAGACCTGCGAAGCCTGGCTCAAGCCGGCCAGCAGCTTGTGGGTGGACTGGGTCGCGTAGACCATGGCGGTCTTGGGGCGCACCCGGTTCTTGCCCATGGCGTGATAGGAGCCATAGAAGTTATGGAAGGCCGCATGCGGCAACCAGGCTTCGTCGAAATGCAGGGTGTCGATCCAGCCATCGAGCTTTTGCTTGATGGTCTCGGTGTTGTAGAGCACGCCGTCGTAAGTGCTCTGGGTCAGCGTCATGATGCGCGGCTTGACCGTCTCGGGGTCCACTCCCTTGAGCAGCGGGTTCTTGGCGATCTTCTTCTTGATGGTCTCGGGCGAGAACTCGCTCTCGGGGATGGGGCCGATGATGCCGTAGTGGTTGCGCGTGGGCGTCATGAACACCGGCACGGCGCCGGTCATGATGATGCTGTGCAGGATGCTCTTGTGGCAGTTGCGGTCCACCACCACCACATCGCCGGGCGCCACCGTGTGGTGCCAGACCATCTTGTTAGAGGTGCTGGTGCCATTGGTGACGAAGAAGCAATGATCGGCATTGAAGATGCGCGCAGCATTCTTCTCGGAGGCTGCCACCGGGCCGGTGTGGTCAAGCAGCTGGCCGAGTTCCTCGACCGCATTGCAGACGTCGGCGCGCAGCATGTTCTCACCGAAGAACTGGTGGAACATCTGGCCCACCGGGCTCTTCAGGAATGCCACACCGCCGGAGTGACCCGGGCAATGCCAGCTGTAAGAGCCGTCTTGCGCATAGTCCATCAACGCCTTGAAGAAGGGCGGCGCCAGGCCGTCAAGGTAGCTCTTGGCCTCGCGGATGATGTGGCGAGCCACGAACTCCGGCGTGTCCTCGAACATGTGAATGAAGCCGTGCAGCTCACGCAGGATGTCGTTGGGCAGATGCTGGGAGGTGCGCGTCTCGCCGTAGATGTAGATGGGGATGTCGGCGTTCTTGAAGCGGATTTCTTCGATGAACTTGCGCAGGCTCAGCACGGCCGGGTCCAGCTCGGGGCCGGGCGTGAACTCCTCATCGTCGATGGACAGGATGAAGGCGCTGGCGCGGCTTTGCTGCTGGGCGAACTGGCTCAGGTCGCCGTAGCTCGTGGCGCCCAGGACTTCAAAGCCCTCTTTCTGGATCGCATCGGCCAGGGCGCGGATGCCCAAACCCGAGGTGTTCTCGGAGCGATAGTCCTCGTCGATGATGACGATGGGAAAGCGAAAGCGCAGCATGTGAAAGCCTCCAGGGCCTGGGACAGAAAAACGAAAGGCGCGAAGTGTAGGGCCAAGCCAAGCCCCTGTGCG
>JAIXSD010000700.1 GCA_027484885.1 Rubrivivax sp. | reverse complement strand
TTGTCCTGCAGATGGCGCGACAGTCCGGCGGCGCGGGTCGTGCCATAGCTCTCGCCGATCAGGTACTTGGGGCTGGCCCAGCGGCCGTTGCGGGTCAGGTAGAGGCGGATGAACTCGCCCACCGCGTCGAGGTCGCGCTGGTACTCGTGGTACTCGGCCAGCTTCTCGCCCTCGGCCACGCGCGAGTGGCCGGTGCCCACTGGGTCGATGAAGACCAGGTCGGAATCGCTCAGCAGGCTGAACTCGTTGTCGGTGAGGGCATAGGGCGGGGCACCGCACTGGCCCATCTCATCGGTGGGCACGCGCTGCGGGCCCAGCAGGCCCAGATGCAGCCAGACGCTTGACGAGCCCGGGCCCCCGTTGAAACTGAAGGTCAGGGGGCGCTCGTTTGCCGGCACGGTTTTCTTGCCCTCGCGCTTCAGCGTGTAGGCAATGAAGAACACGCTGGCCCGGGTCTTGTGCCCTTTGTACTGGCCTTTCTGGGCGCCCTCGGCTTCACTGTGCACCTCTTGCAGCAGCAGCGTGCCGCAGGTGGCGGTGTATTCCAGCGTGCGTTTGCCGAGCACCAGCTTGTGCTCGGTGACCACCAGATGCTCGACGGGTGGCTTGTGGGCGCTGTCGCTGGCAGCGGGAGAGGATGGGTGTTCGGCCGCGGACATGGCTTTCCTTTGGGTGAGCGTGAACTGAGCAGCAGTTAGAGTGTCGCCCATGCACTCTAGCGCGCCCTTGGCCTCGTCCGATTCCCCCTTGCTGGGGCTTGATTTCAGCAGCGCGCCGACGCGCCGCAAACCCATCACCGTGGCCCGCGGCCGCCGTCAGGGTCAGGTCTTGCGCCTGGACGGTTTGCTGGCCTTTGAGACCCTGGCGCAGTTGGCCGAGTTCCTCAGCCAGCCCGAACCTTGGCTGGGGGCGTTTGACTTTCCTTTCGGCCTGCCGCGCGAACTGGTTCAGTCCTTGGGTTGGCCGCAGGAATGGCGGGCATTGATGGCGCACTACAGCGGCTTGAGCCGCGCCGAAATCCGCGCCACCTTTGCTGCGTTCTGTGACGCCCGACCGGCGGGCCAGAAATTTGCCCACCGGGCCTGCGACCTGCCGGCCGGCTCGTCCCCCAGCATGAAGTGGGTGAATCCGCCCGTGGCTTACATGCTCCACGCCGGTGTGCCCCTGCTGCTGCAGGCCGGCGTGCACCTGCCAGGCCTGTGTGAGGGCGACCGGCAACGCGTGGCGCTGGAGGCCTATCCGGGCTTGCTGGCGCGTGAGTTCCTGGGGCGGCGCAGCTACAAAAGCGATGACCACGCCAAGCAGACGCCCGATCGACTGATCGCCCGCAAGGACTTGATCGATGCGCTGGAGCAGGGCCGCAGCCGCCTGGGCCTGCGCCTCAAGCTCAGCCACAGCCAGCGCGAGGCCCTGATCGACGACGCCAGCGGCGACCGTCTGGATGCCGTGTTATGCCTGATGCAGGCCGGCTGGGCGCAGACCCAGCCGGGCTACGGCCTGCCGGCGGATCTGGACCCGCTGGAAGGCTGGATCGTCAGCGCTTGAGGCGGGGCTTCGCTTACTTGCGCATCAGCGTGGACTTGCCGAACAAGGACTCGATCAGGTCCACCGCCACCTTGGCCGTCTTGTTCTGCAGATCCAGGGCAGGGTTCAGCTCCATCACATCGAGCGAAGCCAGGAAACCGGTGTCGGCAATCATCTCCATGCAGAGCTGGGCTTCGCGGTAGGTCGGGCCGCCGGGAACGGTGGTGCCCACGCCGGGGGCGATGTCCGGGTCTAGGAAGTCGACGTCGAAGCTGACGTGCAAGTGGGTGTTGGCATCCAGCGTGGCCAGGGCCAGCTCCATGGTGTGGCGCATGCCCATCTCGTCGATGTAGCGCATGTCGAAGACTTCCAGCTCCTGCTCGTTGACGAAGCGCTTTTCGCCGGCGTCCACGCTGCGGATGCCGATCTGGCGCACCCACTTGGGGCTGATGGCCGGCACCTTGCCGCCAATCTCGATCAGCTGCTGCGGGCCAAAGCCGCACAGGCAGGCGACCGGCATGCCGTGGATATTGCCTGAGGGGGTGAGGGCGCTGGTGTTGAAGTCGGCATGGGCATCGAGCCAGAGCACGCGCAGCTTCTTGCCCACATCGCGGCAGTGGCGGGCGACAGCGCTGATCGAGCCCAGGCCCAGACAATGGTCGCCCCCCAGCAGGATGGGCATGCGGCCGGTCTTGAGCTCGGCATAGACGGCGTCATGCACGGTCTGGTTCCAGGCGGTCACCTCGTTCAGGTGGCGGTAGCCATCGACCGGTGGCAGCCAGGGGTTGGACGGGCCGCTCAGGTTGCCACGGTCCAGCACATCGACGCCGTGGCTCTGCAGCGCGGCGGCCAGGTCGGCCACACGCAGGGCTTCCGGGCCCATGCTGGCGCCGCGGGCACCGGCACCGATGTCGGTGGGCGCGCCGATCAGGGAAACGGATCGAAGTGTGGTCATGTCAGTGGTCCTGTGTTGTTATGGGGTGAAGCAGGGCAGGGAAAAGAGAAAACTCAGTCGGCGGCGTCGCAATCGAGCGCACCCGGGTTCATGTCGTACTCCGATTCGAGCAGGGCCCAGGCTTCCTCGGCGCTTTCGACGAAATGGAAGAGCTTCTCGTCGCCGGGGCTGATCATGCCGGTCTCGACCAGCCAGTCGAAGTTGATCAAGCGGGTCCAGAACTCGCGGCCGAACATCAGGATGGGCCGGCGCCGGCTCTTGCCTGTCTGGATCAGCGTCATGGTCTCGAACAGCTCGTCCAGGGTGCCAAAGCCGCCGGGGAAGCAGACCAGGGCCACAGAGCGCATCAGGAAATGCATCTTGCGCAGGGCGAAGTAGTGAAAACGGAAGCACAGCTCCGGCGTGATGTAGGGGTTGGGGTGCTGCTCATGCGGCAGCACGATGTTCAGACCGATGCTCTTGCCGCCCACCTCGTAGGCGCCGCGGTTGCCGGCTTCCATGATGCCGGGGCCGCCGCCGGTGACCACATAGATCGGGTTGTGGCGCTGGGTCGAGACGGTGGTGACCAGGCTCGCAAAGCGCCGTGCTTCCTCGTAGTAATGGCTCATGGTGAGCTGCATCTCGGCGCGCTTGAGCGCCTCGGCGTCACCGCTCAGTCGGGCCTGCTCGACCTTCTGCTCGGCCGCTTCACGCGGCAGGATGCGGGCGCTGCCGAACATCACGATGGTGGACTTGATGCCCAGCTCCTGCTGGATCAGCTCGGGCTTGAGCAGCTCCAGCTGCATGCGCACCGGGCGCAAATCGTCGCGCAGCAGGAATTCGTTGTCGTCAAAGGCCAGGCGGTAGGCGCTGCCCGGCTGGTCGTAGTTGGGCTGCGGCACGCCGCGCCGGGCTTCCTGGACTTCTTCCTTGGCGCTGGGGAAATTGCGGGCGATCAGGGGTTTGCGCTTGTGGCTCATATCGGGGTCGTGGCTGCAACGTGCTCGAGGCCGCTGCGGCAAGTCAGAGACGGTGTGTCACCGCCGGGCGGCAGCTTACGGGAAGCTGCGAGGAATTTTCTTTCGTAAATTTCTTAGAAATCGATGTTTCGTGTGTGTTTGAGTCAGGCTATGTGTTGACAAACGCTGCAGCCGGGGTCTTTTTGCACGAGTATTTCGCTCCATTCCATGCGTTTGCCGTCCAGCATGAGCAGGCGGCCGGACAAGGGCTCGCCGGCAGCCAGCAGCACTTTCAGGGCCTCGGCGGCCTGCATGCTGCCGATGATGCCCACCAGCGGCGCCAGCACGCCCATCAGTGCGCAGTGGGCCTCTTCAAAGCGGCTGTCGGGGGGGAACAGGCAGGCGTAGCAGGGGGCGTGGCCGCTGCGGCTGTCGTAAACGCTGATCTGGCCATGCCAGCCGGTGGCCGCGCCCGACACCAAGGGCACGCCGTGGCGCACGCAGGCGCGGTTGACCGCCTGCCTGGTGGCGAAGTTGTCGCAGCAGTCCAGCACCACATCGGCGCTGCCCACCAGCTCATCGAGCAAGCCGGCATCGGCGCGTGTCTGCAGCGTGCGCAACTGCGGATCGGGGTTGATGGCGGCCATGGCCTCGGCGGCCGATTCGACCTTGGGCCGGCCGATGCGCGCTTGCGTGTGGGCGATCTGGCGCTGCAGATTGGTCAGTTCGACCGTGTCGTCATCGACCAAGGTGATGTGGCCGACGCCGGCAGACGCCAGGTAGAGCGCGGCCGGCGAGCCCAGGCCGCCCGCGCCGATGATCAGGGCCCTGGATTGCAGCAGGCGCTGCTGGCCTTCGATGCCGATCTCGTCCAGCAGGATGTGGCGCGAGTAGCGCAGCAACTGTTCGTCGTTCATGGCGCGAGCATAGCGCGCGGCGCCCATGAAAAAGGCCCGCTGTGGAGCGGGCCTTCGGTAGGGGTGATGCAGGCTTATTCGGCCGTCTTGGCCTCGGCCTTGCGCTCCACCGCGGTCTTGGACACCAGCACCGGTTGGCCCTTGAGCTGGTTCAGGGCTTGCGCCAGCTGGAAGTCCTCGGCGCTGCCGAACTCGGGCAGGGGCTTGGGCGGCTCGTTCTTCTTGGCGTACTCGGCTTCCAGCTTCTGGCGCGCTTCCTCGCGGGCCTTCTCGCGGGCTTCGTCCTTGACCTCGTCCTTGCCGCCCAGATGCTTTTCCAGATCGGCTTCGCGGGTGCGCAGGGCGGCGAAGACATTGCCTTCGGCGGTTTCGTCCAGCTGGATGTCGGGCACGATGCCGGTGGCCTGGATGGAGCGGCCGCTCGGCGTGTAGTAACGCGCGGTGGTGATCTTGAGCGCCGTGTCCGGGCTCAGCTGGCGCACGGTCTGCACCGAGCCCTTGCCGAAGGTCTGGGCACCCATGATCAGGGCGCGCTTGTGGTCTTGCAGGGCGCCGGCGACGATTTCGCTGGCCGAGGCCGAGCCTTCGTTGACCAGCACCACCAGCGGTACCTTCTTCAGCGCGGCCGGCAGGCGCTTCAGCGGGTCGGTGCCGCCGCGGCGCAGGTAGTAATCGGGGCTGGCCTTGAAGCTGGCTTTGGAGTCGGCGATCTGGCCGTTGGTGCTGACCACCTCGACATCCTTGCTCAGGAAGGCCGAGGAGATGGCCACCGAGGCTTCCAGCAGGCCGCCCGGGTCATTGCGCAGGTCCAGCACCAAGCCCTTGAGGTTGGGCTCTTGCTTGTAGATCTCTTCCAGCTTCTTGGCGAAGTCTTCGACGGTGCGGTCCTGGAACTGGCTCACGCGCAGCCAGGCGTAGCCGGGCTCGATGACCTTGCCGCGAACGCTCTGGGCGCGGATCTCTTCGCGCACGATGGTGACGGGGAAGCTGCGGTTCTCGCTCTTGCGGTAGATGGTCAGCTGCACCTTGGTGTTGAGCTCACCGCGCATGCGCTTGACGGCTTGGTCGAGGCCCAGGCCACGCACCAGGGTGTCGTCGATCTTGCTGATCAGGTCGCCGCTCTTGAGGCCGGCGCGGAAGGCGGGCGAACCTTCGATCGGCGAGACGATCTTGACCAGACCGTCTTCCATGCCGATTTCGATGCCCACGCCGACGAATTTGCCGGTCGTGCCTTCGCGGAATTCCTTGAAGTTCTTCTTGTCGAAGAACTGCGAATGCGGGTCCAGGCCGGAGACCATGCCTGCGATGGCGTCGTTGATCAGCTTTTTCTCATCAACCGGCTCGACGTAATCGGACTTGACCATGCCGAACACGGCGGCGAGCTGTTGCAGCTCTTCCAGCGGCAGCGGTGAGAGACTGCTGCGGGCATTGGCCTGCAATTGCATCGTGGTCAACGCGCCTGCAACGGCGCCCAGAGCGAGCCAGCCGGCAACTTTCAATTTGGCACTCATGATGCGAGCCTGTCCTGTCGGTGAAATTCAGCGAGATCGTGGAGTCTGTAGCGTAACAGTCGCGCCAAAACCACGCCTTCAGTATATGCCCGTGGGGCTTTCGCTTGCTGGACAGACAGGCGGTTTTGGGGTCTCAAATCGCTGAAAACCGGTGAACAAAGCGACGAAACGCAGGGCTTTGATGCGGCTTTACCGCGGCTTTACGTTTCGGGTGACTTTCGGCACCGGCCTGACGGACCGGCTTCAGGCGGCGGCGCTTTCGTTCGGCGCCGCGGCCGGCGCCGGGAAGGTCACCACATGGTCGACCAGGGGGCGGATGCCAATCCATTCGCCCACCTGGTGGTCGTGATGCGAGGGCACATGGGCCTTGATGCGGTCGCCAGTGGCCAGGCGCAGGGTGTAGAGGAAATCGGCGCCTCGGAAAATCTTGCGTTCGATTTGCGCTTTCACCGGCGCGGCGTCGTCGTGAATGATGTCGTCGGCACGCAGCAAGACCTCGCACAGGCCGCCCTCGAACGCGCTGGCCAGGGCGCAGGCATCGGCGTCCACCAGAGCGCCCAGGGGCGTCAGCACCTCAGGGCCCGATTCGCCCTGGACGATGCGGCCGGGCGTGAAGACGCTGTGGCCGATGAAATCCGCCACAAAGCGCGTGGCCGGGCGGTGATAGACGGTGTAGGGCGCGTCCCACTGCTCCAGCCGGCCCTTGTTCATCACGCCGACCACATCGCCGATGGCAAAGGCCTCGGACTGGTCGTGGGTCACGAACAAGGCCGTGGTGCCGCTGGCGTGGAGGATGGCGCGCAGCTCTTGCGAGAGGTGCTCGCGCAGATCCACATCGAGGCTGGAGAAGGGCTCGTCCAGCAGCAGCAGACGCGGCGCCGGTGCCAGGGCGCGGGCCAGGGCCACGCGCTGCTGCTGGCCGCCGGAGAGCTGGTGCGGTGCGCGCTTGGCCGCATGGGCCAGGCCGACCAGATCCAGCATCTCGCCGATGCGGCGCTCGCGCTCGCTGCGGCTCAGGTGGCGCAGACCGAAAGCGATGTTGTCTGCCACCGACAGGTGGGGGAAGAGGGCGTAGTCCTGGAACACCATGCCGATGCGCCGGGCCTCAGGCGCAAGGTGCAGGCCGCGGGCGGCATCGGCCAGTGGCTCGTGTTCGATCAGGATGCGGCCGCTGTTCAGTCGCTCCAGGCCCGCAATGCAGCGCAGCAGCGAGGTCTTGCCGCAGCCCGAGGGGCCGATCAGCACGCCGATCTGGCCGCGCGCCAGGCTCAGGCTGACGCCGTCGACCGCGCCGGGCCGGGCCGCCGCGCTTGTTGTCGCTGCGGTGCCGGGCGTGCCTGTGGCTGCGGCCGGGCTTTGCTGTGGGCTGTGGGCGGCACCGGGGTAGCGCAGGCCGATCTGGTCGAGGGCAAGAAACATGGCCTTTATGATAGCCGCCCGTGCCGCTTGTTTCGAATGCGGATCGTTCGCATTTGCTTGATTCAGCTCAAGTCGGTGCGCGCCGCCATGGCGGCGCAGGCCTGGCATGCTGCCCTGGCAGTGGTTTTGTTGGCTGCCCGATTTGCCTGTGCCTTCGTTGTTGCTGTTCCTTCCTGCCTTCCGCCCCACGTTCGCATGCTGCGTCTGATCACTGTTGTTTGCCTCTTGCTGGCTGTGCCGGTGTTCGGTGTGCTCGGCTCCTGGTTCGGTCTCGACGCGCAAAGCCTGGCACTGCTGCGCCACCAGCTGGAGACGGTGTTGCCGGCCTACGCCACCTCGTCCCTGATCTTGTCGGTGTCGGTGGCCTTGGGCGTGGCGGTGCTGGGTGGGGCCACCGCGGCGGCGGTCAGCCTGTTTGATTTCCCGGGCCGGCGCTGGTTCGAATGGGCCTTGCTCCTGCCCATGGCCATGCCCGCTTATGTGGCGGCTTATGCCTACACCGACGCGCTGCAGTACAGCGGCGCGCTGCAGACCTGGCTGCGTGACATCAGCGGCAGCAGCAAGCCGATGTGGTCCGATGTGCGCAGCCTGCCCGGCGCCGTGCTGCTGTTCGTGCTCTGTCTCTACCCTTACGTCTACCTGCTCACTCGCACGGCGCTCAGCGAGCGCGGCGTGACGCTGATGGAGACCGCCCGCATCCTCGGCGCCGGCACCTTGCGCCGCGTGCGCGAGGTGGCCTTGCCCCTGGCTAGGCCGGCCTTGGCTGCCGGCGTGGCGCTGGCGCTGATGGAGACCCTGGCCGATTACGGCGTGGGTTCTTACTTTGGTTTGAACACCCTGACCACCGGCATCTACAAGGCCTGGCTGGTGATGAACGACCGCATGGCCGCGGCCCAGCTGGCCTCGGTGCTGCTGTTGGCCGTGGCCGGCCTGCTCTGGCTGGAGCGCCGCGCGCAGGCGCGCTTGCGCTTTTCCAGCAGCCGCGCCGGCGCTCAGCATGCCGCCGAGGCGCGGCCGCTGCGCTTGCACGGCGCGGCTGCGGCCCTGGCCGTGGGCCTGTGCGTGCTGCCAATCCTCTTGGGCTTTGTGCTGCCGGTTGTGGCCTTGCTCAAGCTGATGTGGCTGGAAGCCCGCTACGGCGAGTTCGGCCTGCCGCTGGCCCGCTTTGCGCAGTGGGCCTGGACCAGCCTGCAGCT
>JAIXSD010000415.1 GCA_027484885.1 Rubrivivax sp. | reverse complement strand
GGCGGCTTGTGCGTCGAGGTGCTGGACGATGGCCCCGGGCCCTCGGATGCGCTCTTGCAGCTGCCGCCGCTGGACCCGGCCGCCATGCTGCGCGATGCCCAGGCCAGCCTGGGCCTGCAAAACAGCCGCCTGCGCCTGTGGCAAGCCTTTGGCGACCAGGCCGAGCTGAGCCTCAGCCACCGCAGCGAGGGCGGTTGCCGGGCGCAGGTCTGGGTGCGCCCGTCACAGCCCCACGCTCAATCAAGAACCTGATGAAACCCTGCGAGGACTTTCGATGAACAGCACCAAACCCGCCATCACCGCCCTCATCGCCGACGATGAAGAAGGCCCGCGCGAGCAACTGCGCGCCGCGCTGCAGCGCCTCTGGCCCGAGCTGCAGATCGTGGCCGCCAGCGAGCATGGCGTTGATGCCTGGGACGACTTCCTGGCCCATGAGCCGCAGGTCTGCTTTCTGGACATCCGCATGCCGGGCCTGAACGGCATCGAGGTGGCCCGCCGCATGGCCGCCACCGCCAGCCCGCCGCAGGTGGTCTTCGTCACCGCCTTTGGCGACCATGCGCTCTCGGCCTTCGATGCCGGGGCGGTCGACTACGTGATGAAGCCGGTGGACGACGCCCGCCTGGGCCAGGCCATCGAGCGGCTCAAGGCGCGGCTGCAAAAAGACGGCGGCAACAGCCCCGATCTGAGTGCCTTGCTCAAGCAGCTGCTGCCCGCCGTGGCAGCCCCCAAGCCCAAGCCCATCCAGGCCTCGCTGGGCCGCGAGATCAAGCTGATCGCGCCCGAGGACGTGATCTTCTTCGAGAGCGACAACCGCTACACCCGGGTGGTGTTCGACGGCGGCGACGCGCTGATCCGCACCCCGCTCAAGGAGCTGCTGACCACGCTGGACACCGAGCTGTTCTGGCAGGTGCACCGCAGTGTGCTGGTCAACAGCCGGCACATCGCCAGCGCCGTGCGCGTGGACGAAAACTCCATGCACATCACGCTCAAGGGCCGCGAAGAAAAGCTGCCGGTCTCGCGCCAGTTCCAAGGCTTGTTCAAGGGGCAGTGAGCCCCGGGGCGAGGCGGGCCGCCGTGGCAGGGTCAGTCCCGGGGGCAGGGCCCCAGGGCTTTCGGCACAATGGCCCGCACCCGTACCTCCACGAGCAGCCATGGCCGCCTTGCCCACCCCGAAGTTTGACGAGTTCTACCGCTACGACGCCCTCACCGAGCTGCTGTTCGCTTACGCCGAAGCCCGGCCCAATCTGGTCTCGGTGCGCTCCATCGGCCGCAGCCATGAGGGCCGCGACATCTGGGTGCTGGTGCTGACCAACACCGCCAGCGGCGCCGACATCGACAAGCCCGCCTTCTGGCTGGATGGCAACATCCACGCCGCCGAGCTGACCGCCTCGACCACCTGCCTCTACTACCTGCACCAGCTGCTCAGCGGCTTTGCGGTCGACCCGCAAATCACCTACCTGCTCGACAGCCGCGTCATCTACATGGTGCCGCGCCTCAATCCCGATGGCGCCGAGCTGGCCCTGGCCGACCGGCCCCGCCACATCCGCTCCAGCACCCGGCCCTATCCCTACGACGAGCACCCGGTCGACGGCCTGACGCCGGAAGATGTGGACGGCGACGGCCGCATCCTCAGCATGCGCGTGCCCGACCCGCATGGCACGTACAAAAAGCACCCGACCGAGCCGCGCCTGATGGTGGCGCGCGAGCCCGGCGAGTTCGGCGGCGACTACTACCGCCTGATCCCCGAGGGTTTCATCAAGAACCACGACGGCCTGACCGTCACCGTCAACAAGGACCGCGAAGGCCTGGACCTGAACCGCAACTTCCCCAGCGAATGGCGGCAGGAGTACAAGCAGCTGGGCGCCGGCCCCTTTCCGACCAGCGAGCCCGAGGTGCGGGCCATGGTGGAGTTCATCAGCAGCCACCCGAACATCGGCGCGGCCATCAGCTTCCACACCCACAGCGGCGTCATCCTGCGGCCCATGGGCACGCAGAGCGATGACGACATGATCCCCGAGGACCTGTGGAGCTACAAGCGTTTCTCGGCCCTGGGCGAGAAGCTCAGCGGCTACCCCGCCGTCAGCATCTGGCACGATTTCAAGTACCACCCCAAGGAAGTCATCACCGGCACACAGGACTGGGTCTACGAGCACTTGGGCGCCCTGTTCTGGGTGGTGGAGCTCTGGTCGCCCAACAAGGAAGCCGGCATCGAGGGCTACAAATGGATCGACTGGTACCGCGACCACCCCGTCGAGGACGACCTCAAGCTGCTCAAGTGGAGCGATGAGCAATGCGGCGGTCAGGCCCATGTGGACTGGAAGCCCTTTCTGCATCCGCAGCTCGGCCAGGTCGAGATCGGCGGCTGGGACAAGATGAACTACTGGCGCAACCCGCCGCCCGCCCTGCGCGAGCGCGAGGCCGCCCGTTTCCCGGCCTGGATGAACCAGATCGCCCTCAGCCTGCCCAAGCTCGAATTGCTGCGCACGGAAGTGCGCGCCCTCGGCCCCGACAGCTGGCGCATCCGCATGGCCGTGGCCAACAGCGGCTACCTGCCCGCCTACGTCACCAAGCGGGCGCTGGAGCGCAAGGTCGTGCGCGGCGTGATGTTCGAGATCCACCTGCCGCCAGCCGACCCCACCGTCAGCCTGGTCAGCGGCAAGGAACGCATGGAAGGCCCGCAGCTCGAAGGCCACGCGCCCAAGAGCTCGCAACTCGCCTTCCTGTCCAGCCGCGAGCTCACCGCTGACCGCGCCATCGGCGAGTGGGTGGTACGCGCCCCCAAGGGCACCCGCCTGGCCCTCACCGCCAGCGCCGAGCGCGCCGGCACGGTGCGGACCGAGGTGGTACTGGACTGAGATCGAACCGAGGACAAGCCAAGGCCAGAGGCCTTGGCCCTCGCCAGGCACGGACAGTCCTCAGGACTGTCCGTGTCCGGGCTCGGCCAAGTGGCTTGTCCGACGCCGATCGAAGGCCCGACCGCCTGCCAGCGGGCGGGCTGAGCGAGCAGCGAGGACCGATCACAAGTCCGCGTCAGTCAGTCCAGGGTGATGGCGGTGGCTGCGATGGCCGCGCTGCATCGAGCCGGCGAGTTAGTAGCCGTGGCGCAAGCGCTTGGAGGCTGGCATGCGTCGGCTCAGGCGGGCGCGGGCGCTGGCGGGGGCTCGGTCTCGTCCAGCCAGGCCTGCAGCCCATCCGGCAGGTCCTCGCGTTCCTCCTCGTCCGGTCGGGGCGCGCCAGCGGCCAGCAGCAGCTGCAGCGAGGTGAGGTAGTCGCCACCGGGCTGGGGCAGGTGGGCGGCGGCATGGAGCAGGCTGCCCATCACATCGCCGCCGTAGCCATTGCGCTCGTCCCAGCGGGCGC
>JAIXSD010000104.1 GCA_027484885.1 Rubrivivax sp. | reverse complement strand
GGTGTGTTTGGCGAGGCGGGCCTGGCCATCCACATCACCGTGGTCAGCCTGCATGCGCTGAGCATCCTGACCGTGTTGACGGCTCTGGTGGAGCTCGACCTGGCGCGAGAGCGCAGCCAGGGTCAGCCCACCGGCCTGGCCAGCTTGCTGGCCAACACCGTGCGCAACACGGTGATCCACCCGGTGGTGCTGCCGGTGGTGGCCGGCCTGTGCTGGAACGCCTTGGGCCTGGGCCTGCCGGCGGTGCTGGACGAGGTGCTGCAGATGCTGGGCACGGCCGTGGTGCCGCTGTGCCTGACCCTGATCGGCATGTCCCTGGCCTACCTGGGCTGGCCGCAGCGCTGGACCTCGGTGCTGGGCCTGGTGGCGGCCAAGCTGCTCTTGCTGCCGGCCCTGGTGCTGGGCCTGGGCTATGCGCTCGGTTTGCGCGGCATGCCGCTGGGCGTGGTGCTGATGATGGCGGCCCTGCCCACCGGCTCCAACGCCCTGATCTTTGCCCAGCGCTACCGCTGCCAGGAGGGCGAGACCACCGCCGCCGTGGTGGTGTCCACCCTGGGCTTTGTGCTGACGGCGCCGCTGTGGCTGGCGCTGCTGCAGCGCTTGCCGGCTTGAGGCGCTGCGGCCTTCAGGGCAGCGAGGGAGCGGCCGGCGGGCGCGGCGGGCTCGGTGGCTTGAGGCGCGAGATGACAGCGGCGGGTGCGGCGGAGGCTGCTGGCGCGGCCTGGGCTGGGGTGGCCGGAGCGGCCGGCGCCGCCTTGGCCAGGCGGTCCATCACGGGGTCCAGGGCGGCCTCGACCTTGCCGCGCTCATGTTCGCTCAGGCCTCGGGCGGCCTGGCGATAACGCGCCACCAGCTCGGCATCGGCCGGCAGATGTTCGGCCAGGGCGCTGAGCAATTCGGCCCGCTCGAAATCGGAGCCGATGCCACGTGCTGCATCGAGCACGCCCAGCAGCGCGGCCCGGTGCTGCACGCCGGCCTCGAGCAGGGCGCTCAGGGCGATGCGGCGTTCGAAGTCGCTGTCGATGCGGCGGGCCGAGTCACTGTAGGCCTTGAATGCGGCCTCGGCTGCGGCGTCCAGCGGCTCCTTGCGCGGCAGCTTTTGGGCCACCGCCTCCAGGGCGCTGCGGTGTTCGAAGTCCGAGTCCAGGCTCAGGCTGGCCTGCAGCGCGGCGGCCAGGCTCGGCAGGCTGCCTTGTCGCTCGATCAGCTCGACGATGGCGCTGCGTTTTTCAAAGTCGGAGTCCATGCCTTGCACTGCCTGCAACCAGGCTTGCAGGGTGGCGGTGTCCGGGCTCAAGCGGGGCGCCAGGCTTTCGAGCACCTGCCGGCGTTCGAAGTCTGAGCTCAAGTTGCTCAGGCTGTTCAGCAGCTCGGCCTGCAGCGCCGGGCTCAGGGCCTGGGCTTCGATCAGGGTCTGCAGCAGCTGGCGGCGCTCGAAATCGGAATCGATGCCGCTGCTGACCTGGATCAGGGTTTGCAGCGTGCTGTCGCTGTGCCGGCCTTGCTTGAGCAAGGCCTCGGCCCGGCTGCGGCGGCGGTGGTTCTCAAGGGCGGGCGCCTGGATGTCGGCCAGCACGCGCGCGACGCCGCCTTGGGCCATCAGGTTGCGAACGCGCTTTTCGCTGCCCTCGATGGTCTCGCCGGCCAGGGCGACGCGATCGCGGAGCCAGGCCTGGCCTTCGGCGTCCGGCGTCTGTTCTTTGCCGTCGAGGCTGTAGACCAGGCGCGGTGCCTGGCCCGCATCGCCCGGCAGGAACTCGGCGCGCCGGTGCCAGCCCTCGCGCCGCTCGTCGATCAGCAGGCGACCCTGGCTGAGGCTTTCGAGCGCGGTCTGGTCCTCGTTGAAACGCATCTGGCCGCTGAGGCGGATGTCCAGGCTGTGTGTGGCGCTGCTTTTGTGGATGCGGGTGCCGAAGGTCGAGCCCACGCCCAGGCGCGTCTCGAAGCGCTCGCCCAGATCGCGCAGGCGGCTCAGGTCCAGGGGCTGGCTGTGGCCCACGCCCAGCAGGGGCAGGCCCAGGGCGCACAGGGTCAGGCCGCCGACCAGCAGGCGCTTGCGCCAGAGCTCGGCTGCGGTCAGGGCGGGGGAGGGCTCGGGCTTGGGGCTCATGGTCGGGTCTCCGTGCGGGTTGGGTGCGGGGTTCATCAGCGCCTCGATGCGTGCCAGCAGGGGTGAGCGGCCGCTGGCGGCCATGCGGCTCAGCAGCTGCAGGCGCCGCGGCGAACGCGCAGCCTGCTGCAGTTCCTGGGCGCAGCGGTACAGGCTTTCCGCCAGGGCGCGGCGCGCTTGCTCGCGGGCGGCATCGCTGGGGTGGGCGGTGGCCCAGGCATCGCAGGCCTGTTCGGCCAGGGCGTCGAGCCGGCGCAGGGCCAGGCGGTTCAGGGGCTGCAGCCAGGCCAGCTGGCTCAGCAGCTGGGCCGCCAGGCGCCAGGCTGGGTCGCGCCGGCGCAAATGCGCCAGCTCATGCGCCAGCACCGCCTCGCGCTGGGCGGGCGGCAGCTGCAGGGCCCAGGCGGGCAGGCAGATGGCGCCGCCCGGGGCGATCAGGGGGCTGGGCCATTCGGCGCGGCTGAGACGCAGGGGCGGGGTCGGCAGCCCGGCGGATCGGGCCAGCGTCTGCAGGCGCTCGCGCAAATCGGCATCGGCATCGAGGCTGGGCAGGCGCCGCGCTTGCACACGCAGCCGCCACCAGGCCAGGCCGGTGGCCAGCAGGCCCAGCCCGGCCAACAGCGCCCAGGCTGCTGCCAAGGCGGCCGTGGCGGCGCTGGCATCGGGCGCCAGCTGCAGCCAGGGGCGCGGCGCCAGCGGCGCTGTGGGTCGTGTGGGCATCTCTGGGCTGGCGCTCAGCCCGAGTTCGCGCGACGGTGTGGCCGCCAGCGCCTCGCGTGGCTCAGGGATGGCGCCGCGTTCGATCGCTGTGCTCGCGGCGGTGGGCGCTGCGAGCGGTGTGGTTTTCGGCGTCGTCGGCGCCGGGCTCCAGCTCAGCAGTGTGGCCAGGCTGGCTGTCAGCACCGGGCCGAAAAAAGCCAGGCGCCACATCGCCTCGCGATGTGAAGCCCGGCGTGGCCGCAGGCGGGCGCTGCGCTCGATCAGCCAGGCGCCACCGAGCAGCAGGCTGCTGTGCAGCAGGTAGTTGAGCAGGCCGCTGCTGAGGCCGGCCAGCAGCAGCAAGGGGCCGCTGAAGCTGAGGGCCTCAGTCATGGCCGCCGTCCTTGCTGTGCTTGGCCGGGCCGCCTTTGGCCAGCAGGCGGCGCATCTGCGCCATGTCCTCATCGGCGATGTCACCGGCCTTCAGCAGATGGCTGAGCAAGGCGCTGGCCTTGCCGGCGAACAGGCTGCTCAACAGGCCGCTGACCATGGACTTTTGCACCTCGGGTTCGGACACGCAGGGGCGGTAGACCAGGGCGCGGGCCTCACGGTCGCAGGCCAGCAGGCCGCGTTTTTCCAGGCGCTGCAGCAGGGTGGCCACGGTGGTGTGGGCCAGGGGCCGGCCTTCGGCGCGCAAGGCCTCGGCCACCTCGGCCGTGCTGGCCTCGCCGCGCTGCCAGAGCACGCGCATCAGGCTCAGCTGCAGCTCGCTCAGGCTCAGTTCACTTTTGTCTTCGGACATGGACTTGTTCTCTACTACATGTGTCGTACTACAAATGTAGTTGAGTGCCGCGCACGGCGCAAGTGGGAAGGTGCGCAGTGCGCATCGCCGGGCCGATGGCCTGGCACAGAATGACAGCCACAGCCCGCATGCCGCGGCGCTTGGGGCCGGGGAGGGCGCATGGATCTGGGGCTGAGAGGATTGAAGGCGGTGGTGACCGGCGGCTCCGCCGGCATCGGTGCGGCCATCGTGCAGGCGCTGGCGGCCGAAGGCTGCGAGGTGGCGTTTTGCGCACGCGGGCCCGAGCGCATCGCCGCGCGTCTGGCCGAGTTGCAGGCCTTGCAGCTGCCGGGCCGGGTGCAGGCGCGCGCGCTCGATGTGGCCGAGCCGGGCGCCTTCGAGGCATGGTTGCAGGAGCTGGGGCCGCAGGACATTTTCGTGGCCAATGTCAGCGCACTGTCGGCCGACTGGGCGCAGGCCCTGGCCCTCGATGTCAGCGCCACCGTGCGCTGCTGCGAAGCCATGCTGCCTTGGCTGCAAGACTCGCCCCATGCCGCCATCACCTGCATCGGCTCGCGTGCCGGTTCGCTGGCCTGCCCCAAGTCCGAAGCCTACGGGGCGGCCAAGGCCGCGCTGGCGCATTACGCCAAGTCGCTGTCGGCCCGGGTGCTGCCGCGGTTGCGGGTGAATCTGGTCTCGCCCGGCGACACCTGGGTCGACGGTGGCTTTTGGGGCCGTATCGCCGAGCAGGCGCCCGAGGCTTACCAGCGCGCCTTGCAGCGCAACCCGCTGCAGCGCCTGGCCCGCGCGGACGAGATCGCCCGCGTGGTGGCCTTCATCTCCAGCCCGGCGGCCAGCTTTGTGGCCGGCGCCAACTGGTATGTCGACGGCGGCTCCACCAGCCATGTGCAGTTCTGATCGGGCGGCCTGAGGCACTTGCCAATCAGTTCGGCAGCAGGTTCAGATTGAAGGCCAGGGTCTTCTCTTGCTCGCTCTTGCAGCCCAGCTGGCGCACGGCGACCTGCAGATGGCGGCGCATCTCGATGGGCACGTTCTGCTGGCGGATCGCGCTGACGGTGTCGCCCTTGACGGTGAATTCCACCCGCGCCAGCGAGGGGTCTTGCAGCTTGCGGATATCGCGGTCCAGCGCTTGCTGCAGCTTCTGATCGATCTGCGGGCAGGCTTGGCGCACCGGGCCCATGTCTTCCTGCTTGGGCACGGCGGCTTGTGCGCCAAAGGCGGCGAAAGCGAGTGCGGCGAGGGTGATGCGTGCAGTGGCGGTGAAAGTCTTCATGGTGTGGCCTCTTTGCGTTAGGTGCCGACGCCGGCACGGGGTGGTGAGTCGATGGCTTCAATGTAGGAAAGCGTTTCGCTGCGCGACAGCGGCCTGCGATGAAGCTCGGCTTTGTTGCGACGATCTGCAAGCCAGCCGGCATGAGCTGTGGCTGCTGGCACCTCAGTTTTCGCGAGCGCTGCAATCCGGGCTGACCCGGGGGGCGCCAGGCGCGAATGGCCGCCATGAGGAATGGCATGGGTGGCGCTGGAACCCGCCCGAAACCAGGGGCGACCGCACATCGCGGAGAATGGCGAGATGAGTTCGCCCCTGCCTTCCCTTGCCCTGGCCGCCCAGGATTTGCCCCTCTACATGAGGGCCGTGGGCCAGGCCGCCCGCCAGGCTTCGCGCCGCATGGCGTCCGCCTCCACCGCCGCCAAGAACCAAGCCTTGCTGAGCCTGGCTCGGCGCCTGCGTGAAGCCGGCCCGGCCCTGGCCGCCGCCAACGCCCGTGACCTGAAGGCCGCCGCGGCCGCCGGCCTGGACGGCCCCATGCTGGACCGCCTGAAGCTCAGCCCCGAGGTGATCGAAACCGTGGCCCAGGGCTGCGAGCAGATCGCCGCCATGCCCGACCCGGTCGGCGAGATCACCGGCCTCAAGCGCCGCCCCAGCGGCATCAGCGTCGGCCAGATGCGCGTGCCCCTGGGCGTGTTCGGCATGATTTACGAGAGCCGGCCCAACGTCACCATCGAGGCTGCCTCCCTGGCCATCAAGAGCGGCAATGCCTGCATCTTGCGCGGCGGCTCCGAGGCGATTCATTCCAACCTCGCCCTTGCTGAGTTGGTGGCAGCCGCCTTGCGCGAGGCCGGCCTGCCGCCCGAGGGCGTGCAGCTGATCGCCAGCACCGACCGCGCCGCCGTGGGCCTGCTGATCACCGCGCCCGAGCATGTGGACGTGATCATTCCGCGCGGTGGCAAGGGCTTGATCGAGCGCATCAGCGCCGAGTCCAAGGTGCCGGTCATCAAGCACCTCGACGGCAACTGCCACTGCTATGTCGACGCCGAGGTCGATTTCGACCTGGCCCTGACCGTGGTCATGAACGCCAAGACTCAGAAATACAGCCCCTGCAATGCCACCGAGTCCCTGCTGGTGCATGCCGAGAGCGCTTCAGATTTCTTGCCCCATATCGGCGCCCTGCTGGCCGAGAAGGGCGTCGAGATGCGCGGCTGCTCGCGCAGCCTGGCCTTGCTGGGCCCCATCCCGGGCGCGGTGATCAAGCCGGCGACCGAGGCCGATTGGAGCGAGGAGTACCTGGCGCCCATCCTCAGCATCAAGGTGGTGGACAGCCTGGATGAGGCCATCGAGCACATCAACCACTACGGCTCGCACCACACCGACGCCATCCTCACCACCCACCATGGCCATGCCATGCGTTTCCTGCGCGAGGTGGATTCCGCCAGCGTCATGGTCAATGCCAGCACGCGTTTTGCCGATGGCTTTGAGTACGGTCTGGGGGCCGAGATCGGCATCTCCACCGACAAGCTCCATGCCCGCGGCCCGGTGGGTCTGGAAGGCCTGAGCTCGCTCAAATGGGTGGTCTTGGGCCAGGGCGAAGTGCGCCGCTGAGCATGGGCGACGACGCCCGCCACACCGAACTGAACGAGCTGCTGCGCCAGGCGCAAGGCCTACCCGAGGCTGAGCGCGGCCCCTGGTTGGCGGCGCTGGCCGTGCGCGATGCCGCCCTGGCCGCCGAGCTCGCGCAGCGCTTGATCCAGCAGGCCGAGACCCAGTTCCCTGCGGCCGCCGTGCCCGCGGCCCTCAGCGCCATGCCGGCGCTGGACGCTATCCGGGAGGCGCCCTCACTAAGTGGCCAGCGCATGGGCGCCTGGCAGCTGCTGCGCAAGATCGGCGAGGGCGGCATGGGCCAGGTCTGGCTGGCGCGGCGGGCCGATGGCTTGTACGAGCAAGAGGCCGTGGTCAAGCTGCTGCGCAGCGATCTGCAGCAGGCGCCGCTGTCCCAGCGCTTTGCGCG
>JAIXSD010000313.1 GCA_027484885.1 Rubrivivax sp. | reverse complement strand
TAGCTGTCCAGCGGGCGCTGGGTGTGCACCTCGCAGACCACCTGGTAGGGCGTGGTGCGCAGGCGCGGGCGCAGCAGGCTCAGCACATCGTCCAGGGCGCTGGCCAGGTCGAAGACGCGTCGCTGCGAGCTGGTCTGGTCGACCGAGAGCTGCTTGAAATGCGCCACCAGCTCGGTCGAGGTGCTCAGCGAGCGCAGCAGGATGCTGGCCGCCGTTCCGGCGTCACGCAGATAGTCGGCCAGGTGCTGGCGGCGCATGCCCGGGCCATTGAATTCGGCCTGGATTTCGCGCGTGCGCTCCTCCAGGGTCGATGCCGTGGTCAGGCAATTGCCCAGCGGGGTGTTGAGCTCATGAGCCACACCGGCCACCAGCGAGCCCAGGGCCGCCATTTTCTCCGAGCGCAGCAGCTCGTCCTGGGCCTGGCGCAGGTTGTGCATGGCCTCGGTCAATTCGGCCGTGCGGCTGCTGACGCGGTCTTCCAGTTCGGCATTCAGCTTGACCAGGGCGCGCTCGGCCTGGCGCTGCTCGGTGATGTCGCGGGCGATGCCCAGATAGCCCATGGCCGGGCCGCCACGGTCGCGCACCATGCTGACGGTCAATGAGACATCAAGCGCGCTGCCGTCCTTGCGCAGATAGGTCCAGACCCGGGTCTCGCTGCCGTGCACCCGGGCCATGGCCACAAAGGTGTCGAAGCCCTGGATGGGCTCGCCCAGCATGGCGCTTACTTCGACCGCGCGCTGCTGCACTTCCTCGCGCCGATGCAGGAAGTCGGGGTAGCGGCCCAGCATCTCGCGCTCGTTGTAGCCCAGCATGCGCTCGGCGCCGCGGTTGAAGACGGTGATGTGGCCGTGCAAATCGGTGGCGATGATGGCCACGTCGCTGGCGGAGTCGAGGATGGCTTGCAGGCGGTTGAGCGTTTCGGTCAGTGCTGCCTGCGATTCGATCAAGGCCTGCTCGGCCTGTTTGGACGCTGTGATGTTGCGGCCAGTGCCGCGGTAGCCCGCGAACTCGCCATTCGCGTCGAAAAAGGGCGCGCCCGAAACGCTGACATAACGGATCGCCCCATCGCCCGCATAGTGGGCGTACTCGAAATCGCGGAAGGCCTCGCGGCGTTCCAGCATGGCTTGGTGGGCCGCCCAGTCGACGCCGGGCACCAGGGCCGGGGACTCCCAGCGCCGCATGCCCAGCAGCGATTGCGAGGGCACTTGCGTGGCTTTCTCGGCCGGGCGCGAGACATAGCTCAAGCGAAGCTCGCGGTCCTGTTCCCAGACCCAATCGGTGGACAGCTCGGTCAGGCTGCGAAAACGCGCCTGCTCAGCATCCAGGGCTGTTTGCACCTGGCGGCCATGGGCGATCTCTTGCGCCAGCGCCTGGTTGTGGCTGACCAGCAGGCGGCGCCGGTAGACCAGCAGCCCGGCAAGCCAGGTCAGCACCAGGCTCACTCCGACCGAGAGCGCCGTTTCGATCGAGCGCCAGCTCGGTCCTTGGCTCCAGCCCTGGGCCGGCACAGCCGCCAGCATCCAGACGGCACCGGGCAGGTTGACGGTCTGCAGCACTGGCCGGCGCTGCGGCAGGCTGCGGTCGCCCCAGATCACATCGCCCAGGCGCTCGGCCTGCAGGCCGGGCTGGTAGAGGCCCAGGCGCAGGTCTTGCCGCCCCTCCAGCCCCGTGCTCTGCACAAAGCGGGGCAGGTCGGCCACCACGGAAATCACGCCCCAGTACTGCGGCGCCTCGCCCTCGGGGCGGGGCAGGAAGACCGGCACACGTTGGATCAGTCCCTGGCCGCCTTGGACCAAGGCGACGGGCCCCACCAGCAGCGGCTGGCCGAGTTGCCGGGCCCGCTGGATCTGCTCGTACTGGCGGGGGATGCTGCGGTAGTTCAGGCGGTAGACCGCCTCGTTGCCGGCCAGGGGGTAGACGAAATCGGCCACATCATCCGGTGCGGCGACGATGCTGCGCACATGGGGCAGCAGGCGGATCACCTGGCTGCTCATGGCCTGAAAGCGGGCCTCCGAGATGCCACCGTCGAGGCGGATCAGGGCCTCCAGGCCCAGGGTCGGGGCGAAGGTGGTCTGCGCCTCCGCCTCCAGGCGGCTGCGCAGGGCGCTCAGCTCTTTTTGCACCTGGGCCTCTTCGGCCGCCAGGGTCTGGCCGTGGCGCACCCAGGCCAGGCCGATGCACAGGGTCAGGCTGACCAGGGCCGTCAACAAGGCCGGCCAGTAGGCTGGCAGGATGCGGGCCAGTGGGAGGGCTTCAGGCGCAGCGGCGTGGGTGGATGTGGCCGGGGGCTGTTGTTGCGGGCTCATCGCCAGGGGGCTCGGTCACAGAGGAAGGCGGGTGCTTTGACGGTAACACAGGCCCGCCCCCCTGCCAGCCGGGGGAAGCGCTGAATGCGGGCCCGGCGCACGGGTGCGCGGGCCCCTCGCATTGCCTTGCTTCGCCTCAGTCAGCGCTGCCCAGCTGCACCGCTTGCTTGCGGGTCTTGCCGGCGTTCCACAAGCTCAGGGTCACGCGCTCGCCGACCTGGCGGCGTTCCAGCAGGCTGAGCATTTCGTCCAGATCTCGCACCGGCTCGTCGTTGATGGCGGTGATCACATCGCCGGCGATCACGCTGCCATCGCGGCCGCGGGCAAACACCTGCAGGCCGGCCTGCGCCGCCGGGCTGCCCGGCGAGACGCGCAGCAAGGCCACACCCTTTGGCAGCTTGAGCGCCTGATTGACGTTCTCGGGCGCGGCCGTGATGCCCAGGGCCGGGCGGATCAGGCGGCCGTCGCGGATCAGGCGCGGCACGATGCGGTTGACCTCGTCCACCGGGATCGCAAAGCCGATGCCGGCGCTGGCGCCACTGGGGCTGTAGATCGAGGTGTTGACGCCGATCAGGCGGCCGGCGGAGTCGAGCAGGGGGCCGCCCGAGTTGCCGGGGTTGATGGCCGCGTCCGTCTGGATGGCGCCGCGAATGGTGCGGCGGGTGACGGACTCGATCTCGCGGTTGAGCGCGCTGACGATGCCCAGGGTCAGGGTCTGGTCCAGGCCGAAGGGGTTGCCGATGGCGTAGACCGCCTGGCCCACCTGCAACTCACGGCTGCTGCCGATGGCAATGGCGGCCAGCTTCTCCTTGGGCGCCTCGATGCGCAGCACGGCGAGGTCGCGGTCGGGGAAGCTGCCCACCAGCTTGGCCGGGTAGCTGCTTTGGTCCGACAGGGTGACGGTGGCGGCGTCGCCGTCCTGAATCACGTGGAAGTTGGTCACCACGTGGCCGGCATCGTCCCAGATGAAACCGGTGCCGGTGCCACGCGGCTGCTGGGTGATGTTCATGGAGAACAGATCGCGGCTCAGGGCCAGGGTGGTGATGTGCACCACCGATGGCGACACTTTCTTGAAGACATTGATGTTGTTCTGCTCGCCGGCATCGAGCGGGCCGCGCGGCTGCACGGTGCGCGGCTCGGCCTGGGGTTTGCTCTGCGCGGTATTGGGCCAGCAGGCACTGAGGCCCACACCGGCCAGCAAGGCCAGGGCGAGCAGGGCGGCTTGAGAGGCGGGGGCGGTGGGCAGTTTCATCGGCGTGGCGGGGCAGTTGAACGAAGAAAAAAGCAGGCGCGTGCTGCAGGTCGGTCTGAGTTGCGGGGATTCAAGGCATGGCGCAGTCATGCTCGGCGCCCGCCGGGCCGCCCGAGGTGGATGTGCGTGCGGCTGCGGTCTTGCCTTGCCCGTAGACTGCCGCCATTCTGACTCCTCTTGCGGCACTGTCTTGGCCCTCGATTCGCCCCACATTCCCAACCCCGCCCTGCTGCAACGCGTGCCCCGGCTGGACGCCCTGCGCGGCGCGGCCATCGTCTGGATGGCGCTGTTCCATTTCTGCTTTGACCTCAACCACTTTGGCTGGATCCAGCAGAACTTCTACCGCGACCCCTTCTGGACGGGCCAGCGCACGGCCATCGTCAGCCTCTTTCTGCTTTGCGCCGGCCTGGGCCAGGCCTTGGCCTTGCACCAGGGCCAGCCCTGGTCGCGTTTCTGGCGCCGCTGGGCCCAGGTGGCGGGCTGTGCGCTCCTGGTCAGCGCCGGCTCGGCCCTGATGTTCCCGCGCAGCTTCATCAGCTTTGGCGTG
>JAIXSD010000049.1 GCA_027484885.1 Rubrivivax sp. | reverse complement strand
TCTGTTTTTAAGCTGACTTCATCGAAACAAGGTCCGTCAAACGACCGTGAGGATGAAGAAGATGATGCTGATGGATGGGATCTTTCTGGTCCTGAGCCTGGCCTTGTTTGGCCTGGCTGTGGGTTTGGCTTTGGCCAGCCACAAGCTGGGAGGTGACAAGTCATGATCGCCTTGTATTGGCTGAGTGGCCTGGCTGCGGCCGGCCTGTTCGCCTACCTGCTGTACGCCTTGCTGCGTGCCGAGGAGTTCTGACATGGACGCCTTGGCTTGGATCAATCTGGCCCTGTTCATGGGCCTGCTGTTGTTGGCGGCCTGGCCGCTGTCGCGCTGGCTGACGGCGGTGGCTGGCGGCCAGCTGCCGCGCTGGATGCAGCGCTGCGAGCGCCCCTTCTACCGCCTGGCCGGTGTTGACGCGCAAAGCGGCATGCACTGGAAACAGTACGCGCTGGCTTTGCTGCTGTTCAACTTCATTGGTGTGCTGGCTGTCTACGGCCTGCAGCGCTTCCAGGATGTGCTGCCGCTGAACCCGCAAGCCTTCGGCGCCATCACGCCGGACTCGGCCTTCAATACCGCGATCAGCTTCGTCACCAACACCAACTGGCAGGGCTATGGCGGCGAGAGCACCATGAGCTATCTGACCCAGATGCTGGCGCTGACGGTGCAGAACTTCGTCTCGGCCGCCACCGGCATTGCCGTCGTGTTCGCGCTGATCCGCGGTTTCGCGGGCAAGCTCGCTGGCACGGTGGGCAACTTCTGGGCCGACCTGACCCGCATCACCTTGTGGGTGCTGCTGCCGCTGTCCCTCTTGCTGGCCGTCTTCATGGTCGGCCAGGGTGTGATCCAGAACTTTGATGCCTACCAGGACGCCAAGACCGTGGAAGCGCAAAGTTACTCGGTTCCCAAGCTCGGTGCCGACGGCCAGCCTCAGCTCGACGCCGAAGGCAAGCCGCTGAGCGAGACCGTCAGCACCCAGAGCCAGACCCTGGCCATGGGCCCGGTCGCTTCGCAGCTGGCCATCAAGATGCTGGGCACCAATGGTGGCGGCTTCTTCAACGCCAACTCGGCCCATCCCTTCGAGAACCCGACGCCGCTGTCCAATCTGCTGCAGATGCTGGCCATCTTCCTGATCCCGGCCGCTCTGTGCTTCAGCTTTGGTCGCATGGTCGGTGATTCGCGTCAGGGTGTGGCGATCCTGGCAGCCATGAGCGTGCTCTTCATCGCCGGCGTGATCGCTGCCACCAGCGCCGAGCAGGCCGGCAACCCGGGCTTGACTGCACTTGGCGTGGATCAGAGCGCCAGCGCCTTGCAGTCCGGCGGCAATATGGAAGGCAAGGAGACCCGCTTCGGCATCAATGCCAGCAGCTTGTTTGCTGTGGTGACCACGGCCGCCTCCTGCGGCGCCGTCAACAGCATGCACGACTCGATGACGCCGCTGGGTGGCCTGGTGCCTCTGGTGATGATGCAGCTCGGTGAGGTGGTGTTCGGCGGCGTGGGCACGGGCCTGTACGGCATGCTGGTGTTTGCCATCCTGGCCGTCTTTATCGCCGGCTTGATGATTGGCCGCACGCCCGAGTACCTGGGCAAGAAGATCGAGGCCTATGAGATGAAGATGGTGTCCATCGCCATCCTCGTCACGCCGATGGTCGTGCTGATCGGCACCGCGGTGGCTGTGTTGGCCGACGCCGGCCGGGCCGGCATCGCCAACCCGGGCGCCCATGGCTTCAGCGAAATCCTGTACGCCCTGACCTCGGCCGGCAACAACAACGGCAGTGCTTTTGCCGGCCTGTCTGCCAACACGCCCTTCTACAACACCTTGCTCGGTGTCGTGATGTGGCTGGGCCGCTTCGGCGTGATTGTGCCCGTGCTGGCTCTGGCCGGCAGCCTGGCTGCCAAGAAGCGCATCCCGGTCAGCAGCGGCACGCTGGGCACCCATGGCCCGCTCTTTGTCGGCCTGCTGATCGGCACCGTGCTCCTGGTGGGCTTGCTCAACTACGTTCCATCCCTGGCCCTCGGCCCCATCGTTGAGCACCTGCTGCTCTGGAAGCTGTGAGGGGTAAAAAGCAATGACGACCCAAAGCAATCAAGAAGGCAGCTCGTTCTCGCTGCTGGATCCCAAGCTGGTCAAACCAGCTCTCGCGCAATCCTTCGTCAAGCTGGACCCGCGCGTGCAATGGCGCAACCCGGTCATGTTCGTGGTCTACATCGGCTCGCTGCTGACCACGGCGCTGTGGCTGATGAGTCTTGGCGATGCCACGATCGCCGGCAGCGAAGGCTCGGGCTTCATCCTGGCCATCTCGCTGTGGCTGTGGTTCACGGTGCTCTTCGCCAACTTCGCCGAGGCCATGGCCGAAGGCCGCTCCAAGGCGCAAGCCGCTTCGCTGCGTGGCCTGAAGAGCAAGACCTGGGCGAAGAAACTCGCCCAGCCTGTGCACGGCTCCAGCTGGCACCCGGTGCAATCGGATGAACTGCGCCGTGACCATGTGGTGCTGGTCGAGGCCGGCGATCTGATCCCGCTGGACGGCGAGGTGATCGAAGGCGTGGCCTCGGTGGACGAGAGCGCCATCACAGGCGAATCGGCACCGGTGATCCGCGAGTCGGGCGGCGACTTCTCCTCCGTCACCGGCGGTACCCGCGTGCTGTCCGACTGGCTGGTGGTGCGCATCTCGGTCAACCCGGGCGAGTCCTTCCTGGACCGCATGATCTCCATGGTCGAAGGCGCGCGCCGCCAGAAGACCCCCAACGAGATCGCGCTGACGATTCTGCTGGTGGCCCTGACCCTGGTCTTCCTGGTGGTCACCGTGACCCTGCTGCCCTTCTCGATGTTCAGCGTCTCTGCCGCCGGCGCGGGAACGGTGGTGTCCATCACCGCCCTGGTGGCTCTGCTGGTCTGCCTGATCCCCACCACCATCGGCGGCCTGCTCTCGGCCATCGGCGTGGCCGGCATGAGCCGCATGATGCAGGCCAATGTGATCGCCACCTCGGGCCGCGCGGTTGAGGCCGCTGGCGATGTGGATGTACTGATGCTGGACAAGACCGGCACCATCACCCTGGGCAACCGCCAAGCCAGCGCCTTTGTGCCAGCGCCTGGTGTCAGCGAACAGCAGCTGGCCGACGCCGCCCAGCTGTCCTCGCTGGCCGATGAGACGCCCGAAGGCCGCAGCATCGTCGTGCTGGCCAAGACTCGCTTCAATCTGCGTGAGCGCGAGATGAGCACGCTGGACGCTCAGTTCGTGCCCTTCACGGCTCAGACCCGCATGAGCGGTGTCGACCTGGCCGGCGGCCGCCAGATCCGCAAGGGCGCAGGCGATGCGATTCGCCGTTATGTCGAAAGCCTGGGCGGCAGCTTCCCCAAGGAGCTGAGCGCTGCCATCGACGACATCGCTCGCCGAGGCAGCACACCCCTGGTTGTGGCCGAGGGGGCCCATGCCTTGGGCGCCGTGGAGCTCAAGGACATCGTCAAGGGCGGCATCAAGGAGCGCTTTGCGGAGCTGCGCCGCATGGGCATCAAGACGGTGATGATCACCGGCGACAACAAGCTGACGGCGGCGGCCATCGCGGCCGAGGCCGGTGTCGATGACTTCCTGGCCGAGGCCACGCCCGAAGCGAAGCTGCAGCTGATCCGCGACTACCAGGGCGAGGGCCGCCTGGTGGCCATGACCGGCGACGGCACCAACGACGCCCCCGCTCTGGCCCAGGCCGATGTGGCCGTGGCCATGAACACCGGCACGCAGGCAGCCAAAGAGGCCGGCAATATGGTGGACCTGGATTCCAACCCCACCAAGCTGCTGGAGATCGTCGAGACCGGCAAGCAGCTTTTGATGACGCGCGGGTCTCTGACGACCTTCTCCATCGCCAACGATGTGGCCAAGTACTTCGCCATCATCCCGGCCATGTTTGTGGGCGTCTATCCGCAGCTGACGGCGCTCAATGTGATGGGCTTGCACAGCCCGAGCTCGGCCATCTTGTCGGCGGTGATCTTCAACGCGCTGATCATCATCGCGCTGATCCCTCTGGCCCTGCGCGGCGTGCCCTACCGCGCCATCGGTGCAGCCGCGCTGCTGCGCCGCAATCTCGCGATCTACGGCCTGGGCGGCCTGATCGTGCCCTTCATCGGCATCAAGGCCATCGACCTGATCCTGGTCGGCCTGGGCCTGGTCTGAAGTAGAAGAAACGCGAAGGACTCCCATCATGATGCTCAAGCAACTTCGTCCCGCCCTGGTCAGCTTTGTGCTGCTCAGCGCCGTCACCGGTCTGATCTACCCGCTGGTGGTCACCGGCCTCAGCAAGCCGCTGTTCCCGGAGCAGGCGGCCGGTTCCCTGCTGCGCAACAAGGCCGGTGAGCTCATCGGCTCCGAGCTGATCGGCCAGAACTTCAGCTCACCCCAGTACTTCTGGGGCCGGCCCTCGGCCACCGCGCCCATGGCCAACAATGCCGGCGGCTCCTCGGGCTCCAACCAGGGCCCGCTGAACCCGGCCTTGAGCGATGCCGTGGCCGCCCGCGTGGCGGCGCTGCGCGCAGCCGACCCGGGCAACACCCAGCCGGTGCCGGCCGATCTGGTCACCGCCTCGGCCAGCGGCCTGGACCCCCACATCAGCATGGCCGCCGCCCGCTACCAAGCCTCCCGCGTGGCGCGTGAGCGCCAGCTGCCGATGAAAGAGGTGCTGCGCCTGATCGAGGCCAACACCGCGGCGCGCGACCTGCAGGTGCTCGGCGAGCCGCGTGTCCATGTGCTCAAGCTCAATCTGGCGCTCGATGCGCTGAGCGGCACGCCGCGCTGAGCGCAGCCCATCGACGGTTTCGTTTTCCGGACCGCGAGGTCCCGATGAAGCCCCTGGAGAGA
>JAIXSD010000045.1 GCA_027484885.1 Rubrivivax sp. | reverse complement strand
TTTGTCAGCCGCGAGCCGCGCTGGGCCGTGGCCCACAAATACCCGGCGCAGGAACAGCTGACGCGGCTGAACGACATCGAGATCCAGGTCGGCCGCACCGGCAAGCTCACGCCGGTGGCCAAGCTGGAGCCGGTGTTTGTGGGCGGCACGACGGTGTCCAACGCCACCTTGCACAACGTCTTCGAGCTGCGGCGCAAAGGCGTGCGCATCGGCGACCAGGTGATCGTGCGCCGCGCTGGCGATGTGATCCCCGAGGTGGTCGGTCGCCTGGCCCAGGCCCGCGCCAGCTATGTGCCCAATTTCCGCATGCCGCGCAGCTGCCCGGTCTGCGGCAGCGAGGCCCTGCGCGAGCGTGGCGGCATGGACTACCGCTGCAGCGGCGGCATCTCTTGCCCGGCACAGCGCAAGCAGGCGCTGCTGCATTTCGCCAGCCGGCGCGCGGTGGATATCGAGGGCCTGGGCGACAAGCTGGTCGATCAGCTGGTCGATGCCGGCATCGTGCTCAGCCTGCCGGGCTTGTACAAATTGGGCGTGGCCAAGCTGGCCGCCCTGGACCGCATGGCCGAGAAGAGCGCCCAGAACATCGTCGACGCGCTGGAGAAAAGCAAGCGCACGACGCTGGCGCGCTTTCTCTTCGGCCTGGGCATCCGCCAGGTTGGCGAGACCACGGCCAAAGACCTGGCCCGCCATTTCGGCCGCATCGATGCCTTGATGGACGCCAGCGTCGAGCAACTGCTGCAGGTGCGCGATGTCGGCCCCATCGTGGCCCAGAGCATCCACACCTTTTTTGCCCAGCCGCACAACCGCGAGGTGGTCGAGCAGCTGCGCGCGGCCGGCCTCAGCTGGGACGAGGGCGATGGGGCGGCCGCCCAGGCAGGCCCCCAGCCCCTGGCCGGCAAGACCCTGGTGCTGACCGGCACCTTGCCCACCTTGTCGCGCGATGCGGCCAAGGAGTTGATCGAGGCCGCCGGCGGCAAGGTCAGCGGCTCGGTGTCCAAGAAGACCCACTATGTGGTCGCGGGCGAGGAGGCCGGCTCCAAGCTGGACAAGGCGCGCGAGCTGGGCGTGTCGGTGCTGGACGAGGCGGGCTTGCAGGCCTTGCTGCAAGCGGTGCCCACGGGGGACGCGGGTGAGTCGACGGCCTCAGACTGAGGTGCTTCTCGCGGGGCTGGGGCTGCCGGCCTCTGGGCCGCGACCCTGCAGCTGGCTTGCTTGCAGCTGTTCGGCGCTGACCGGCCGGCTGAACAAAAAGCCCTGCACCTGGGCGCAGTCCAGGGCTTGCAGGGCGGCCAGCTGTTCGGGCGTTTCCACGCCCTCGGCCACGGTGTTCAGGCCCAGGCTGCGCGCCAGGCCGATCACCGCTTCGATGATGGCGCTGTCGCCCGCTACGGCGCCGGCCTGGGCAATGCCGGCCACAAAGGAACGGTCGATCTTGAGCGTCTGGATCGGCAGCAGCTTGAGATAGGCCAGCGAGGAATAGCCGGTGCCGAAGTCATCGATGGACAGCTGCACGCCCAGCGCATGCAGATCGTTCAGCGTGGCCAGGGCGTTGTCGGCATTCATGATGACCGACTCGGTGATCTCCAGCTCCAGCGCCTGCGGTGGCAAGCCGGTGGCGGCCAGGGTTTCGCGCACCAGCTCGACAAAATCGCCGCGCTCCAGTTGCCGCACCGAGACATTGACGGACACATGATCCAGCAGCAGGCCGGCGGCGCGCCAGGCCATCATGTCCTCGCAGGCGCGGCGCAGCACCCAGGCGCCCAGCTCGTTGATGAAGCCGCTTTCCTCGGCCAGGGCGATGAAGCGCCCCGGGGGCACCGCACCCAGCTCCGGGCTGAACCAGCGCGCCAGGGCTTCGACCCCGCAGCAGGGGCCCGCCTCGTCGAGCCGGCCGGGCGCCCGCGCCATGAACTTGCTCTGGTAATGCACGCGCATCTCCGCGCTCTCCAGGCTGCGGCGCAGCAGGCGCTCCATATGGGCGCGGGCCAGCGCGGCCTGGGTCAGCTCCGGGCGGTAGAAATGGAAGCGGTTGCGGCCGGCGCGCTTGGCCTCGTACATGGCGGTGTCGGCGGCGCGGGCCAGCTCCTCGCCCGTGGTGCCGTCGCTGGGGAAGAGGGCGATGCCGATGCTGGCCGAGACCTGCACCTCATGGCCTTGCAGCTCCATCGGCCGGCACAGGGTCTGGATCAGCTTGTCGGCCACCACCGGGGCATCGAGCAGCGCATCCTCGCTTTCCAGCACGCAGACGAACTCGTCCCCGCCCAGGCGGGCCAGCAGATCGCTGCTGCGCACCAGGGCGGCCAGGCGCCGCGCCACCTCGATCAGCAGGTCGTCGCCGACCGAGTGGCCGAGCATGTCGTTGACCTCTTTGAAGCGATCCAGATCGAGGAAGAGCACGGCCAGCTGCCGCTGCTGGCGCTGCGCCTTGGCGATGGCATAACGCAGGTGTTCATGGCACAGCAGCCGGTTGGGCAGGCCGGTCAGCGGGTCGTGGTGGGCCAGGTGTTCCAGCCGGGCCAGGGCGGCGCGCAGCTCTTCGGTGCGGTCTTGCACGCGCTGGTCCAGCACCCGGTTGGCCTCCTCCAGTGCCTGCGCCTGGCGGCGCAGAATCCCCTGCGCCCGCTGCACCAGCAGCAGCTGCAGGCCGTAGAGGCCCAGCATCAGGGCAAAACCGAACAGCACCAGGCGGCGGTGCAGGGCGGCCAGGCGCTCGACGAAGGGGGTGACGTCTTGGTAGAGCTCGATCACGCCTGGGCTTGAACTTTGGCCGGGAGCCGGCGGTATGGGCATGTAGCTGCTGATCAGATCGACCTGCACGCGCTGGCCCTCGAAGCTGTCGAACTGGTCGCGGTGCACCAGGGCACTGGCGGTGCGGCCGGCCAGGGCGGCTTGAAAGCCTGGGTTGTCGCGCTTGTTCTCGCCGATCTGAGCGGCGCTGCTGGAATAGACCGTCAGGCCGGCGCGGTTGTAGAGCTTGATCTTGATGATGTCGGCATTGCGCATCAGGGCGCGGGCCGCGCCATGCAAACCCTGGGCTTCGATGCGGCTGCGCAAGCTCGCGGCATCGGCCGGCAGGTCTTCGTTCAGCAGGGGCGACAAATGCTGACCCAGGGCGTTGATGAATACGGCCGTCATCGCCTCGTTGCGGCGCTCGGCCATGTGGATCAGCTCGCTTTGCATTTGCGCCTGCATGCTCCAGGTGAGCAGCAGGCCGACCGCGGCGATCAGGCCCAGCGAGACCAGGGAGAAGTAGCGGGTCAGGCGGAACTGACTGCTGGCCTGCGCCTCGACCGACGGCGCAGCCCCAGCCATCTGGCGCTCAGCCGCAGCAGGCGCTGTTGGCGCCTCGGAATCGGTTGGCCCCTGCCGGGGTGTCGCTCGCATCGTGCTCCCTTGCCGCCCGCGTCAAGACGGCCGCTCCAGGGCGCGTCTGGCCCCCAAATGTAGGCCAAAGCGGCTGACGCCGGCATGACGAAACGCAGGTGCTCGCCAGAGTCTGCGTAGGCTTGCACAGATGCTGACCTAGACCTTTGCCGCCCGAGCCCTTCGTCCGAGGCTGGGCGGAGGGAGCTTCAGGCCGGATGTGCTGGTTCCAGCGACAGGATGTCGGCGGCCATGCGGGCTGCGGCACCACGGTGGCTGCTGGCGAAGACCAGGGCGCGAGCGCGCATGTCGGCGGCCTGCGCGGGTTGCTGGCACAGGCGCAGGGCAGCGTCCAGGGCCTGGTCCAGATCGCTCACGCGCTGCGCCGCACCGGCCGCTTCGGCCAGCTCGGCCGCCTGAGCGAAATTGAAGGTGTGCGGGCCCATCAGCAAGGGGCAGCCGCAGGCTGCGGCCTCGATCAGGTTCTGGCCGCCCAGGGGCGCGAAGCTGCCGCCGAGCAGGGCCACATGGGCCAGGCCGTAGTACAGCGCCATCTCGCGCATGGAGTCACCCAGCCAGGCATCGGCCGCCAGGGCCTCGGGCTCGGGCGTTTCGGCCCACTGGCTGCGCCGTGCCACGCGGAGGCCGGCGCTGCCGATGAGTTGGGTCACCTCGTCAAAGCGTTGCGGGTGGCGGGGCACGATCAGCAGCAGGGGGCGCGTGGGCGCATCCGCTGCGGCGGTTTGGGACTGCCAGGCTTTCAGCAGCAGCGCCTCTTCACCCTCGCGGGTGACGGCGGCCAGAATCACCGGCCGACCCAGGGCCGCGCGCCAGGCCTGGCCGCGGGCCAGCAGACCAGCATCCACCGACATGTCGAACTTGAGATTGCCGGCCACCTGCACGCGCGGCGCGCCGCTGGCGCGCAGGCGCTCAGCATCGGCCTCGGTCTGTGCCAGGGCCAGGTTCAGGCGCTGGGCGGCCGGGTGGAGCAGGGCGCGCAGGCGTTCGCCGCGCCGCTGGCTGCGGGCCGACAGCCGGGCATTGGCCAGCACCATGGGCAGGCCGCGGCGCGCGGCTTCGGCCTGCAGGCAGGGCCAGATTTCGGTTTCCATCAGCACGCCCACGCCGGGCTGCCAATGGGCCAGAAAGCGGCGCACTGCGCCGGGCGTGTCAAACGGCAGCCAGACCTGGGCGTCGCCGTTGCGCAGCAGCTCGACACCGGCCTCGCGGCCGGTGGCCGTGCTGTGGCTGAGCAGCAGGCGCAGCCCCGGCTGGGCGCGGCGCAGGGCGTCGATCAGGGCCGCGGCCGCCCGGGTTTCGCCCAGCGAAACGGCATGCACCCAGACCCAGCCGGGTCGGGGATGTTCATGGGCCGGGTAGATGCCCAAGCGCTGGCGCAGAAAGCGCCGGTACAGGGGCTCGGCCCTGCCACGCAGCCACAGGCGCAGCAAGTAGGCCGGCGTGAGCAGGCGCATCACGCCGCCGTAGAGCCACAGTGCCAGGCGCTCAGCCAGGGTGGATTCCAAGCGCGCAGCCTCGGCGGGACGCAGACCCTGGGTCAATGGCCGGCGGCGAAGGTGGCGTCGGGCTTGACGCGCTTGAGCTGGGCCAGCACGTCATGCTCGATGCGGGCCAGGGCTTCGGGCGTTTGGCCTTCGAAGCGCAGCACCAGCACCGGCGTGGTGTTGCTGGGGCGAACCAGGCCGAAGCCGTCTTCATACTCCACGCGCAGGCCGTCGATGGTGACGATCTCCTTGGCGCCGGGGAACTCGGCCACTTCCAGCAGTTTCTTGACCACCTCGTGGTGCTCGCCTTCGGCGCAAGGCACATTGATCTCGGGGGTGTTGAAGCTGTTGGGCAGGCCGTTCAGCACGGCGCTGGGGTCGGCCACCTTGGACAGGATCTCCAGCAGGCGGGCGGCCGTGTACATGGCGTCGTCAAAACCGTACCAGCGGTCCTTGAAGAAGATGTGGCCGGAGAGCTCGCCAGCCAGCGGCGCGCCGGTTTCCTTGAGCTTGGCCTTGGCCAGGGAATGGCCGGTCATCCACATCAGCGGGCGGCCGCCGTGCTCGCGGATCCAGGGTGCCAGGCGCTGGGTGCACTTGACGTCGAAGATGATCTCGGAGCCGGGCTTGCGGCCGAGGATTTCGGCGGCGAAGAGCATGATCTGGCGGTCCGGCATGATCATGGTGCCGTCCTTGGTGACCACGCCCAGGCGGTCGCCGTCGCCGTCAAAGGCCAGGCCCAGTTCGGCATCGGTGGCGTGGACGACGCGCTTCAGGTCTTCGAGGTTTTCCGGGCGCGAGGGATCGGGGTGGTGGTTGGGGAAGTCGCCATCGACCTTGGAGTAGATGTCGATCACCTCGCAGCCCAGGGCGCGCAGGATGGCCGGGGCCGAGGCACCGGGGATGCCGTTGCCCGAATCGACCACGATCTTCATCGGGCGCTTGAGTTTGGCGTCGCGCACGATGCGGTGGCTGTACTCGGGGATGATGTCCATCTGGCCGACCCGGCCCTGGCCGACGGTGTAGTCCTCGGCCTCGATGCGGCGGCGCAGGCCCTGAATCTGCTCGCCATAGACGGCAGCGCCCTTGAGCACCATCTTGAAGCCGTTGTAATCCTTGGGGTTGTGGCTGCCGGTGACCATGATGCCGGAGCTGCAGCCATGCTTGCTGCGGGTGGCTGCCACGTAGTACAGCATGGGCGTGGTGACAGCGCCCAGGTCCACCACATCGAGACCGGTGGACTGCAGGCCACGGATCAGGGCGGCCACCAGGCTGGGGCCGGAGAGGCGGCCGTCACGGCCCACGGCCACGGCTTTCTCGCCCAGCTTGCGCGCCTCGGTGCCGAAGGCGCGGCCCAGATGTTCGGCCAGGTCTTCGTTCAAGGAGGTGCCGACGACGCCGCGGATGTCATAGGCCTTGAAGATGGACGCCTGAACTTGCATGTGTGCTTTCCTTGTTGGTGAGTTCATGTATTCGGTCGCGACATCACCCCGAGCGCTGCTGCGCGGGGCCGATCTTGCGGCGGAACAGAGAGGGCGGATTGTAGGCAAGCGCCGTGACGCTTTTCGGCAGCGCGCGCGCTTTGTTGGCGCGCCTGCATGACCGTCGGTCGCCCGGGCTGTCGATTCGTCGCCCAGGCGGGCCTGATGGACTGGGCCGGGCCTTAGGCTGGCGTCCGCTTTCAGACCTTATGCTTCTGCGCCATGTCCGCCCACACACCGTCCACGCCCCGGTCTCCAGAGTCCGCACCGCCGTCTCCTTTGCTGGCTTTTGCCGCCATCATGCGGCGCAGCTGGCAGCAGTACTTCCGCTTCGGGCACGCCCGTGACACCCCATTCTGGGCGCGCGCGCTGCTGACCTTGTTGGTGGGCCTGGCTTTCCCGACCTTTTTCATGCTGCTGGAAGCCGGGCTGCGCGGCCAGTGGCCAAGCTTCAAGGCCTGGTGGCTGTCCTGGTTGCTGGGCATCTTGATCGCCAGCTGCATCCACGGCCTGTTCGCGCTCTCGGGCGCCTTGCTGCCGCGGTCGGTGATCGAGCGCCTGACCTGCAAGCCCAGCTGGCCCTCGGGTGTGTTTTTCACCGCCATCCCGGTGCTGGGCACGGTGATCGGCATGCTGCTCGGCCAGCCCCTGCTGTCCTGGGTGGCCCACACCGAGGTGCGCATCGAGGCATTTGAGAGCCTGCGCGGCATCAGCAAGTTCCTCTTGATCTCGACCGCGATCTCGATCGGCTGGGCCCTGTGGGTGCGCTATCGCTGGCAGCGCAACCGCCTGCGCCTGCAGGCGACCGAGGCGCAGCTGCGCCTGCTGCAGGCGCAGATCGAGCCGCATTTCCTGTTCAACACCCTGGCCAATGTGCAGAGCCTGATCGACCATGACACGCCCCGGGCCAAGCAGATGTTGGAGGCCTTCACCGATTACTTGCGTGCCAGCCTGGGTCAGCTGCGCGGGCCGGACAGCAGCGTGGGCCTGGAGCTGGACATGGCGCAGAGCTATCTGCAGCTGCTGCAGATCCGCATGGCCGAGCGCCTGAACTTCAGCATCGAGGCCGATGCGCAGGCGCGCTCGGCCGTGCTGCCGCCGCTGCTCTTGCAGCCCTTGATCGAAAACGCCATCCACCACGGCTTGGAGCCCAAGATCGAGGGCGGCACGGTGCGGGTGCAGGCGCGTGTCAGCGCGGGCCGGTTGGAGCTGCGGGTCGAGGACGACGGCCTGGGCCTGCACGCACCGCGCCGCAAACACCGGGCCGCCGGCGCGCGCGGGGATGCCAGCAAGGGCCACGGCCTGGCCCTGGGGAACATCCGCGCCCGCCTGCAAGCCCTCTACCCCGACAATGCCTCGCTGACCCTGACCGAACATCCGAGCGGTGTCGGCACCCTGGCGGTGATGAGCCTGCCCTGGCTTGAACCCTCGGCCCCCGAGGCTGGATCGACGTCTCCTTTGCCTTGAGTGACACCATGACCCGCGCCCTGATTGCCGACGACGAGCCGCATCTGGCTCTGTACTTGAAAACCCAGCTGCTGCAGCTCTGGCCCGAGCTGGAGATCGTGGCCCTGGCCCGCAATGGGCTGGAGGCTGCCGAGCAGATCGCTGAATTGCAGCCGGATCTGGCTTTTCTGGACATCCAGATGCCGGGGCTGAGCGGCCTGGAGGTGGCGCAGGGCATTGAGGGCAAGACGCGGGTGGTGTTCGTCACCGCCTACGACGAGTATGCCGTCGAGGCGTTTGAGCATGCCGCGCTGGACTATCTGCTCAAGCCCTTGAAGACCGAGCGCCTGGCCCGCACCCTGGAACGGGTGAGGGCAGCCCTGGCGCAAGAGGCTGCGGCCGCCAGCGAGCCGCCGCTCGATGCGCGCCTGGCCGGTGCTTTGCAAAAGCTCCTGTCGGCCGGCGAGGGCTCAGCGGCTGCAGGCACAGCAGCAGCGGGTGCAGCAACGGGTGCAGGTGCGCGGCTGCGTTATGTGCGCGCTGGCCAGGGCGAGCTGATGCACCAGATCCCGGTCGATGAGGTGCTTTACTTCCATGCCGACGACAAATACACCGTGGTGCAGACGGCCGAGGCCGAGCATTTGATCCGCACGCCCATCATCGAGCTGGCCGAGCAGCTGGACCCGGAGCAGTTCTGGCAGGTGCACCGCTCCACCATCATCAATTTGCGCCACCTGGCCGGCACGCGGCGTGACGAGGCCAGCCGCTTGTTCGTTCGCATCAAGGGCCAGGCGCGCGAGCTGCCGGTGAGCCGGGCCTATGTGCATCTGTTCAAGGCCATGTGAGCCCCGGCACTGAGGCGCCCTGAGGCCACACAAGCCAGACGTCTGTCC
>JAIXSD010000246.1 GCA_027484885.1 Rubrivivax sp. | reverse complement strand
TTGCCCGAGGGACATAACGCCTTTGTGTATGTGTACCGCGGTGCGCTGGAGTTCCCGAGCGGCTGCCGCGTGCCGGCCCAGCGCATGGCCATTCTGGCCAACACGCCGGGCAGCGATGGCCTGGTCTTGCAGGCGGCTGTGGACACGCCCAGCCGCGCCATCCTGATCGCCGGTCGGCCGCTGCGCGAGCCGATCGCCCAGCACGGCCCCTTCGTGATGAACACGCACGAGGAGTTGGTGCAGGCGGTGCGCGATTACCAGGCCGGCGTTCTGGCCTGAGGGCGGTGCTCACAAGAGCATGGTCCGCAGGGAATCGAACTGCCAGCGCAGGAAACGGCCCAGGCCGACCACGTCGGGGAAGATGCTGCTGGCGGTGATCTGGTGGTGCTCGGCCAGAAACTGCAGGGCCCGGCTTTTGCACGCGGCGGTGATGGTGACGCGGCCGAAGTGCGGCTGTGTCTCGATGCCGTCCGCGGCTTGCAGCGCTTGCCGCTCCAGGTCGAGTGTGCGGATCAGGTGGGCATGGTCCGAAAACACCTCGCTGGCCACCGTGTGATGGCCGAGTTGGGTCCGCATGCGCGGTGAAATCTTCGGATCCAGCTCCACCAGGGCCGGCACCCCGGCCAGGTAGAGGTAGGCTGGCTCGGCAGGGGGTTGCGGGCTGGCATCGAGCAGGGCGCTCCAGCGCCCATCCTGCTTGCGCTGTTCGATGAAGATTCTGCGGTCGTAGAACCAGAGCTCGGCGTCTTCGCCCGGGTCGCTGGCGCAGGCGAAGTAGAGCGAGGTCCAGTAGCTGGCGCTCCAGTCCAGCAGGCGCGTCGGGATCTCGTAGTGCTGCATGACGCTGAGGCAGCGCAGGGTGTGGAAGTCGTCGATCTGCTGGGTATTGGGCATGTCGCCATGGCGATCGGGCAGCTTGGCGTAGTGATCGCGAAAGGCCTGCACCAAATGTCGCTCGATCAGCTCGGCCGTGGCGCTGGACGGGCGGGTGAACTGGCGCTGGAACGAGGGCTGCAGGCTGCCGAAAGGCCGCGATTGGCCGCGGTAGGCCCAGATGCGGCCTTGGCTGCGGTGGCTTTCGAACAGGTCGATCAGTTCCGCCACGGCGGTGATGGCGGCGGGCGCCGTGATGGCTTGCAGTTCCTGGGCGTCGAGCTTCATGGGGGCAGGGTCTCCGGCCGGGCGATGCGCGCCCGCAGCCGGCAGCATGCCTTCAGACCCGGCTCCTGCCGAGCTGAACATTCCCCAGGGCCTGTCCCTGAAAGAAGGCTCAGCCGGGCCTGGGGCGGCGAATCGTCAGGCGCGAGGCTCGCTGGTTTCTGGCCGCCAGCGCCGCAGCAACAAGGCATTGCTGACCACCGACACGCTGGAAAACGCCATGGCCGCGCCGGCCAGCACCGGGTTCAACAAACCGAAGGCCGCGAGCGGAATGCCGACGGCGTTGTAGGCAAAGGCCCAGAACAGGTTCTGGCGGATCTTGGCGTAGGTCCGGCGCGAGATGGCAATCGCATCGGCCACCAGGGCCGGGTCGCCGCGCATCAAGGTGATGCCAGCCGCGGCCATGGCCACCTCGGTGCCGCTGGACATGGCCAGGCCCACATCGGCCGCGGCCAGGGCCGGCGCGTCGTTGATGCCGTCGCCGACCATGGCCACGCGGCGCGGCTCACCGTGCGAGCCGGTCTTGAGCGCGCTGACGATACGCGCCTTGTCTTGCGGCAGCACTTCGGCATGGACTTCATCGATGCCCAGCTCGCGCGCCACGGCAGCGGCCGCGCCACGGTTGTCGCCGCTGATCAGGGCGGTCTGTACGCCCATGGCGTGCAGGCGATCAACCGCCTGCCGCGCGCTGGGCTTGAGCCGGTCGCCAAAGGCCAGCAGGCCCAGCAGCTGCGGGGCTGCCTCGTCGCCCTCACGACCCAGTGCGGCCAGCCAGGACAGGCTGTGGCCTTGCGTCTGCAGCGCCTCGGCGCGGGCTTGCCAGGGACTCAGGTCCAGGCCCAGCTCCTGCATGAAACGGCTGCTGCCCAGGCGCAGCTCGCGCGCCTGGCCTTGCCAATCGACCACGGCGGCCACGCCGCGGCCGGTCACGGCGCGCATCTCGCGTGCCGTCGGGATGGGCAGTTCGGGGCTGTCGGCGGCGGCCTCGCGCACGGCGCGGGCCAGGGGGTGTTCGCTGCCGGCCTGCACGGCCGCGGCCAGGGCCAGCAAGTCGGCATGGCCTTCGTGGGCTAGCAGGCGGGGGCGGCCTTCGGTCAGGGTGCCGGTCTTGTCGAAGGCGACCAGGTTCAGTCCGTGCGCCAGCTCCAGCGCTTGCGCGTCCTTGATCAGGATGCCGTGGCGCGCCGCCACACCGGTGCCGGCCATGATGGCGGTGGGCGTGGCCAGGCCCAGGGCGCAAGGGCAGGCAATCACCAGCACCGAGACGGCATGCAGCAGGGCCGGCTCCCACTGCCCCGTGCCCAGCCCCCAGCCCAGCAGGGTCAGCAGGGCGAGCAGCAGCACCACGGGCACGAAGACGGCGCTGACCTGGTCGACCAGGCGCTGGATCGGTGCCTTGTGGCCTTGGGCGTCTTCCACCATGCGGGCGATGCGGGCCAGCGTCGATTCGGAGCCCAGCGCGCTGCAGCGCAGGCGCAGCAGGCCTTCGCCGTTGACGGCGCCGCCTGTCAGGCGATCGCCGGCCTGCTTGGCCACCGGCAGGCTCTCGCCCGTGATCAGCGATTCATCGACCTGGCTGCGGCCCTCCAGCACCTGGCCATCCACCGGGATGCGCTCGCCGGGCCG
>JAIXSD010000416.1 GCA_027484885.1 Rubrivivax sp. | reverse complement strand
TTCATCAACGGGGCCATCATCCAGGCCGACGACGGTTTCGGGGTCTGAACATCCATGTCTTTGCGAACCCTGAGCGCCCTGGAGGCGCGTGTGCTGGCGGTGCTGGTGGAGAAGGAATCCACGGTGCCGGACAGTTATCCCCTGTCCCTCAATGCCCTGACCCTGGGCTGCAACCAGAAGACTGCGCGTGACCCGGTCATGAACGCCAGCGAGGCCGATGTGCTGCTGGCGCTGGAAGAGCTCAAGGCCATGCACCTGGTCAACACCGTCAGCGGCAGCCGCGTCGTGCGCTTCGAGCACAACGGCGCGCGCGGCCTGGGCGTGCCTGGTGCCGGCCTGGCCTTGCTGACCCTGCTGATGCTGCGCGGCCCGCAGACCACGGCCGAGCTGCGTCTGCACACCGAGCGCCTGCACCGCTTTGCCGATGTGTCTTCGGTCGAAGGCTTCCTCGACGAACTGGCCGAGGCCACGGACAAGCGCCCGGCCTTTGTCGTCAAGCTCGCCCGTGCGCCTGGCGCCCGCGAAGCGCGCTGGGCCCATCTGCTCTGCGGCGAGCCTGTGGTGGAGGCGCACAGCGCGGATTCCTCCAGCGCTGGCAACCCCGAGCAAGCGGAAGACATCGCCCATCTGCGCGCCGAGCAGCAGCGCCTGAGCCGCGAGCTGGAGCAGCTCAAGGCCTTGGTGCAGCGGATGGCGGGTGAGTTGGGGATAGACTCCAGCCTCAGCTGACCGCGAGGCTGTTTTTCCTTGCGATCTGTTCCCTCGTGCCGTATCAGATGCGTGGGGCGGCGCAGGCCGAGTCAGCTCAGCCATTCAACATGGGCTTCGACGACCTCGAGCGCATCGAGCCCAGCCAACGAGGGATACACGGATCATGAAGTCGAGCACCACGCTGAATCGCGCTTTCGTCTGCGGCCTGAGCGCTGCCGCTGCCCTGGGCCTGAGTGCTTGCGCCAGCACCGGCGACGCGAGCGATAAGGAAGGCAGCTACGAGCGCCCCGAATACACCACCGGCAGCAACCTGGCCCGCAAGGGCAAGGACGCGGGCCGCCTGCCGGACAACGTCAAGCTGGTGGACAAGGACGCCTTCCAGGCCGGTCTGCCAGGTGCCGCAGGCGCCGCCACGGCGGCCAGCGCCAAGACCAACTGAAGCCAGCGCCCCGGTATACAGGCCAAGCCGGCCGGGGCACGGCTCAGAGATCGCCCCAGCGCTTGATCAAGGGCTGCCAGAGCTGGTGGCCGTTCAGGCTGTTGCTCAAGAAGACCAGGCCGCTGCCCTGTGAAGGGTTGAACTGGCAGTAGGCGCGGAAGCCGCTGCTGTTGGTGCCGGTGTGATAGATCACGCGGCTGCCATCGGCCATGGGGTTGAGGATCCAGCCCAAGCTCCAGTAGGCCTTGGCCGGCTGGCCGGGCAGATCAAGGGCACGCTCGGGCCGCTCCAGCGGCTGGCGGTCGCCGGCCACGGTCTGGGCGGCCAGCATCTCGCGCCGCCACTCTTCATTCAGCAATCCGCTGGCAGTGGGCGCCGGGCGCAAGATCGCAGCCAGAAAGCGGCCGTAATCCTGCGCCGTGGTGTGCAAGGTGTAGGCCGCATTGGCCCGTTCGTAACGGCTCCAGGGCAGGGGCTGGCCATCTTCGCCATGGCCGCGTGCACGCCGGGCCTCGAGCGCCGGCATCAGCACAAAGCTGCTGCTGCTCATGCCCAGGGGCCCGAACAGCTCGCGCTCGGCCGTGGTCTGCAGGGGCTCGCCCAGCAGATGCTCCAGCGCGCGCTGCAAGTAGAAATAGCCTTCGCCTGAATACTCAAAACCCTCGCCAGGCGTGAACTTCAGGGGCAGGGGCCCGGTGTTCTCGTCGCCGCTGCGCCAGTTGGGCAGGCCGGAGCGGTGGCATAGCAGCATACGCGCGGTGATGCGCGCCTGCGCGGGCTGCGGTGGCTGAAAGCGCTCGGGGTAGAAATCCAGAATCGGCTGGTCGAGGCCCAGGCGCCCCCGCTGCACCTGCTGCATCAGCAGGTAGGCAAACACCGGCTTGCTCATGGAAGCGCACTCGAACACCGTGCCGGCCGTGACCGGCGCCGGGTTGTCTTCGCTGCGTTCGCGCCGACCCAGATGCCAGGCCTCGCTGAGCTCGCCATGCTGGATCAGCTGCAATGCCAGGCCCGGCACGCCGAGCTTGGCCATCAAGGCCGGCCATTGCTGCTCGATCTCCTGGCGCCGCTCCAGCAGGCGCCGCGCCAGGGTCAGGGCTTGCCAGGCGGCTGAGTTGCCGGAGCCTGGCTCAACCGGCGCCCCGGCAGGCTGGGCTCGCGCCATGCTCGAAGCCAGCCCGGCGGCGGCCAAGGCCTGCAATCCGAGACGGCGCTTCATGCCAACCCCTCGCTTGCCCGCCCGCCCATGCGCCGCTTCAGCGGAACTGGTACTGCACGCTCAGGTAGCCGAAGCGGCCACGTGGGTCGGTGTAGCTGGGGTCGTAGCCGGAGAGGAAGAACCAGGCCTGCTGCGAGAACGGCGGCGCGGTGTTGAACAGGTTCTTCACGCCGGCCCGCACGGTCAGCGCCGGGGTTACCGCCCAGGCACCGGTCAGGTCCCACAGCGAGTAGGAACCCACCTTGCGGTCGGGCTTGCCGACGATGGTCTGGTCTGTGTAACCCGAGAGGTAGCTGTTGCTCAGGGTCGCGCTCCAGGGACCTTGCTCCCAGTCGGCGCTGACAGTGTGGCGCCAGCGTTGCACCACGCCGTCGTTCACGAAGTGGGCGAGGTTGCTGTAGAAGGGGTCTCCGTTCCCCGTTTGCTGCTTGGAGCTCAGCGTCAGGGTGCCGTTTAGGCGCAGGCCCAGCGTGCCCATTGGGCTCTTGAAGTCTGAAAGATTGAGCGCCAAATCCAGGCCGGAGATCTTCTGGCGGCCGCGGTTGTTCTTTATCAGCTCGATGTAGTCGATCTCGTTGTCTTCGTCACGATGTACCAGACCTCCGTACTTGTCGAGGTTGGCCAGGATGGAGTCCACGCCCAGTGTGCTGATCAGATTGCGCTTTTGAATATTCCAGTAGTCGAGGCTCAAAGTCACGCCATTTTGGGGCTCGAGTACGCCGCCAAAAGAAAACTGACGAGACCGTTCTGGCTTCAGTGCGGAGTTGCTGTACTGACGCGTCGTCCAGGTATCCGAGCAATCGGTCACCGTTTTGTCCGGGTCAGCCGCCAAGCAGACCGGGTCGACCAGAGTAGCTGCAGTCCCCTCGGTAACCGGGCGGTAGAGGTCAGTCATGCTCGGCGCGCGGAAGCCCGAGCCGACCGAGGCACGCAGCAGCAGCTGCTTGCTGGGTGTGTAGCGCAGGCCCAGCTTGGGGCTGGTGGCGCTGCCAGTGACCTGGTAGCGCTCATGCCGGATGGCCGCTTGCAGCTCCAGCTCCTTGCTCAGCGGCGCATTGATTTCGGCAAAAACGGCCGCCACCTTGCGCGAGCGGCCGAAATCGGCGTCCGGGCCTTGCGAGGTTTCGCCGAGGATCAGATCCTGGGCCAGAGCCTCCGACTGGTGGTAGTTCTGCTTCTCGCGGCGGAACTCGCCGCCCAGGGCCAGGGCCAGATCACCGCCAGGCAGGGCCATCAAAGTGCGCGAGGCCTTGAGGTCCAGGCTGTCCACAGTGCCCACGGCGTTGCGCACCTCACCGCGAATCTGCGCCTTGTCGTACAGGGCTAGTCCGGCCGCGCTGGAGGGGCCGAAGGGGTTGAGCGTCCCGTCCGCAAAACCATCGCGGATCATTTGCTCGTTCAGGTAGCCGTTGTGGTCGCGGTCCGAGACTTTGCTGCGACTGTGGTTATAGGCCACCTCGTAGTCCCAGCCTGTCAGGGTACCGTTCAAGCCCAACACCACGCGCTCGCCGGTGGAAACCAGTTCGCTGGTGCGTAGGCCGGCCTCACTGAGGCGAGTGTTCACTGTGATGCTTCGGTCTTCTTCGCCTTCCGCTAGGTTTGCGAGCGAAGTTTTGGCCAGGCTGGGAATCTTGCCGACGTCAATCTCTGCTCTGACACGGTTTGGAGTGCCCGTGTAGAAGGTCTTGGAGCGGCTCAACGATGCTTCAGCAAACAATTGATGACCGTTTCCTAAGTTAAACACTCCGCGCCCGAACAGGCTGGACTTGTTGGACTTGGGGTAAAGCTCAATGTCCCGCATGTAGTCGTAGGTACAACCATCAACACCACCAATGCCGTCTGGCAAGTACAGAGTTGCAGGTGGATTGCAGCCGGTTGCGGCAGCCGGATTGATCTTAGTGCTGTCTATGATTGACTGGCCGTTGGTCGAGAACTTGTCAGCGATCAGAGAATCTCGTTGGCTGCCGCTCAATTCCATATTGCCGGGAAAGGTGGCGCTGGACAGTAGGTCGGGCAGGCGCTCAGGGATCTTGAGGTCGTTGATGAACTTGCGCTGGCTGGCGTTCATGGCGCCGGTCTTTTGCAGATCGATCACACCGAAAAGATTGAAGCCATCGCGGCCATAGTCGCCAATGCCGCCGGCGATGGAGGCGGTGCGCTTGCTGGCGCCGCCCTCGCTGGTGTTGCCGGCGCTGGC
>JAIXSD010000276.1 GCA_027484885.1 Rubrivivax sp. | reverse complement strand
TCGGCCTGACCGAGGGCCGCATACACCTGAGACAAGCGGCTGTGCGTGGCGGCGCGGTCGTCCACATCGCAGTGCGCATCGAGCTCGAACTCGGACTCGCGTGCCTGCATCAGCGCCCGCTCCTGCTGGCCCAAATTGACCCTGCACCAGGCCAGGTCGGCCAGCAAGCTGCTGCCCAGTCGCGCCAGGCCATTGGCCATGGCCTGCGGCAAATGGGCTTCGTACAGCTCCAGCGCCTGGGCGAACTGCCCTTCCACCACCAGGATCTGGGCCCGCAGCAGCGGCGTCAGATCGGGCATGACCGAGCCGCCCATGGCCGCGTCGTAATGCTTGATCGAATCGGCACCGAGCAGCAGACCCTCACCGGCCTTGACGGCCTCCGACAGGCTGGCACGGCGCGCCTGCGCGGTGCGCATCTCGGCCATGTTGTACATGAGCGCCGACAGCGAGGCATCATCGCCATCGCTGAGCGCATGGCGGCGGGCGTGCGAGTACCAGGCGATGGCCTCGGCATTGAGGTCGGCATGCTGATGGGCCAAGCCCAGGGTCATGCACAGGCGGTAACGGGCGCCGTGATCGTCGGCCGCGGCCAGGCGATCGCACAGCGACGCTTGCGCCAGCATCTCGTCTTCGGCATGGCGCACATAGGCCAGCTGGGACAGCCAGGCGGCGCTGAGCGCCTCCAGATCAGCCAGACCGGCCGCTCGGGCGATCTGCTGGGCGCGGGCGATCTTTTCGTGTGAGGAGCTGCTGAAATCGGTGTAGTAGCTCATCAGCCCTTCGGCGAAATGCAGCCAGGCGCCGAGCTCGGGATGGGGGTGCTGGAAGGCCAGCTGGTGCAAGCCCGTCAGCTCGCTGCGCGCCTGCTCCATGCGGCCATGGCGGGCCAGCAGCAGGGCACGGCGCGCGCGCGCGCAAGCCGATTGGGTCTGGTTGGTGGCAGCAGCGATCTCGGCCTCGATGCGGGCGAGCAGACGGTTCTTGATCGCCTCGCCCGCCGCCGGCGCAGGTGCGGCGCCCGCAGCTCGCTTGCCCGAGGGGCGGCGGCTGGCGCCGCTCATGACTGGGTCAGGCGCTGCAGCGCTTCGGCGTACTTGGCGGCGGTCTTCTCGATCACCTCGGCCGGCAGGGCCGGGGCCGGCGCGGTCTTGCCCCAGGGCTTGCCGTCGACTTGGGCTGCCTCCAGCCAGTCGCGCAAGAACTGCTTGTCATAGCTGGGCGGGTTGATGCCTTCGGCATAGCTTTCCACCGGCCAGTAGCGCGAGGAGTCGGGCGTCAGCACCTCGTCCATCAAGGTCAGGGTGCCATCGGCGTCAAGGCCGAACTCAAACTTGGTGTCGGCAATGATGATGCCTTGGGTCAGCGCGTAATCGGCGGCGCGCTGGTAGAGCTGGATCGAGATGTCGCGCACGCGGGTGGCGAGGTCCAGGCCGATGATGTCGACCATCTTGTCGAAGCTGATGTTCTCGTCGTGGTCGCCCATCTCGGCCTTGGTGGCCGGGGTGAAGATGGGCGCGGGCAGCTTGGACGCGTTCTTCAAGCCGGCCGGCAGTTGCACGCCGCAGACCTGACCATTGGTCTTGTACTCGGCCCAGCCGCTGCCAGCCAGATAGCCGCGCACGACGGCCTCGACCGGCAAGGGCTTGAGGCGCTTGACCAGCATGGAGCGGCCGCGCACCTGGGCTTGCTCCTCGGCCGTCACCACCGACAGCGGGTCATCACCGGTCAGGTGGTTGGGCACGATGCCATCGAGCTTGTCGAACCAGAACAAGGCCATGCGCGTCAGCAACTCGCCCTTGCCGGGAATCGGCTCGCCCATGATGACGTCGTAGGCCGAGATGCGATCGCTGGCGATCATCAGGATGCGGTCCTCGCCCACCGCATAGTTTTCGCGCACCTTGCCACGTGCGATCAGGGGCAAGGAGGTGAGGGTCGAGTTCAACAAGGCAGCGGTCATGGTAGGCATCCGGAAAATATTGGCCGGGATTTTAGGCGGCATTCAAAAACGCAAAGGCCCGCCGGGCGCGAACCGGGCGGGCCTGGGCCTGAGGGGCGTCCTCGGTCTTGCTTACTGAACGATCTGGTTCAGCTCGCCGCGGGCGTAAGCCGCAGCAATATCCACCAGCGTGCGCGGCTGGATCTTGCCGGCCTGGCCTTCGCAACCGAACTCCAGATAACGCTGCTTGCACACGGCCTTGGCGGCCTCGCGGGCCGGCTTGAGCCACTCGCGGGCATCGAACTTGTCGGGGTTCTCGGCGAGAAAACGTCGCACCGCGCCGGTCATGGCCAGGCGGATGTCGGTGTCGATATTGATCTTGCGCACGCCATGCTTGATGGCTTCCTGGATCTCTTCGATTGGCACGCCGAAGGTTTCCTTCATCTGGCCGCCGTACTGGTTGATGATGGCCAGCAGCTCTTGCGGCACGCTCGAGGAGCCGTGCATCACCAGATGGGTGTTGGGGATGCGCTTGTGGATTTCCTTGACGCGGCTGATGGCCAGGATGTCGCCGGTGGGCTTGCGGCTGAACTTGTAAGCGCCGTGGCTGGTGCCGATGGCGATGGCCAGCGCGTCCAGCTGGGTGGCCTTGACGAAGGTGGCAGCTTCTTCCGGGTCGGTCAGCATCTGGCTGTGGTCCAGCTTGCCGACGGCGCCGATGCCGTCTTCCTCGCCGGCATCGCCGGTTTCCAGATTGCCCAGGCAGCCCAGCTCGCCCTCGACGGTGACGCCGACCTTGTGCGCCATCTCGACGACGCGGCGGGTCACGTCCATGTTGTATTCGAAGGACGAGGGCGTCTTGCCGTCTTCCATCAGCGAGCCGTCCATCATCACCGAGCCGAAGCCCAGGTCGATGGCGCCCTGGCAGATCTTGGGGCTGGTGCCATGGTCCTGGTGCATGACCAGGGGGATGTGCGGGTACATCTCGGCCGCAGCCTGGATCAGATGCTTGATGAAAGGCTCGCCAGCGTACTTGCGGGCGCCAGCGCTGGCCTGCAGGATCACCGGGGCGCCGACTTCATCGGCGGCGGCCATCACGGCCTGGACCTGCTCGAGGTTGTTGACGTTGAAGGCCGGGATGCCGTAGCCGTGTTCGGCGGCATGGTCCAGCAGTTGGCGCATAGAAACGAGAGCCATGGAAGTTCTCCGGGAGTTTGAAATCCGATTGACGCAGCCTAGCGGCCCATCATCCGCCGATTGATGACGAAGCGCGCGCCGTAACCGCGTTGTAACTGGCGCGGATTCTAGCGGCGGGCCGGCGCGCCACAGCCCGGGCAGCCTCGCTTGTGCCAATGTTGACAAGCATTTAGGCTCGCTGTGCCCTTTTGTTCACGCCTTCACGGGGGCCAACCCTGGTCACACTGCACGCATGGAGCCCCACGCATGACACGACTCGCACTTGACCAGCTGACCCTCTGGATCACCGCCGCCGCGCGCGAGCATTCGCACGACCTGGCCCAGCATCTGGAGGAACGCACCGGCGCCAGCCACCGCTCGGCACTGGCTGCGCTGCGCCGCCTGGTCGATGCCCACTGGCTGGTGCGCTCCGGCAGCAGCCGGCGGCCGGTCTACGGCCCGGGCTTGCTGCGCCAGGTGGCGCGCTCCTACACCTTGCATGGTTTGCAGGAAGACATCCCCTGGCAGCGTGACTTTGCGCCCCACTTCGACCTGCCGCCCCATGTGGCGCGCATGATCCAGCATGGCTTCACCGAGTTGGTCAACAACGCGGCCGACCACAGCGGCGGCAGCAGCGTCACCGTCTCGCTGCGCCAGACGCCCAGCCATGTGCAGCTGCTGGTGTCCGACGATGGCTGCGGCGTGTTCGACAAGATCTGTTCGGCCTTCGACATCGCCGATGCCCAGCACGCCATGCTGGAGCTGAGCAAGGGCCGGCTGACCAGCCAGCCCGAGATGCACACCGGCCGCGGCCTGTTCTTCAGCTCGCAGCTGGCCGATGTCTTCGACATCCACGCCAACGGCACCGCTTTTCAGCGCCGCGCCTGGGAGAGCACCGGCTGGCAAAAAGGCAAACCGCTGCCGCGCCAGGGCAGCTCCATCTATATGGCGATTGCCCTGGACACCAAGCGCACCCTGGACCAGGTGATGGAATCCTGGAGCCTGGCCGGCGACGGCATCGAATTCGACCGCACCACCATCAATCTGCGCCTGCTGGCCGGCCCCGGCCAGGCGCTCGATTCACGCGCACAGGCCCGCCGCGTGGCGGCGCGGCTGCCGCAGTTCAAGCGGGCCGAGGTCAGCTTCGAGGGCGTGGAAGACGTGGGCCACGGCTTCACCGACGAGCTGTTCCGCGTCTTCGCACGCGCTCACACCGAGGTGGAGCTGGTGCCGACGCACATGACGCCGCGCATCGCAGCGCTGATCAAGAGCGCGCAGAACGCCTGATATGAGACCGAGCGAGGCTGCTCGGAGCAAGCAAGATTGGGCCCGCACTTCAGCGGGCCACAAACCTCAGCCGACGCGGCACACCTTGAGCATATTGGTGCCACCCGGATAGCCCATGGGCTCACCGCAAGTGATGGCATAGGTGTCACCCGGCATCAGCACGCCCTGCTCCACCAGGATTTGCTCGGCCGCCTTCAGCGCGGCATCGCGGTCCTCGAACTTGGGCATCAGCAGCGGGCGCACATTGCGGTACAGCGTCATCTTGCGCTGGCTGACCTCTTGGGTGGTCAGGGCGTAGATGGGCACCTGGATGCGGTGGCGGCTCATCCACAGCGCGGTCGAGCCCGATTCGGTCAGAGCCAGGATGGCCTTGCAACCGAGGTGATGGGCGGTGAACAGCGCACCCATGGCGATGCTTTGATCGATGCGGCCGAACTGGCGGCCGGCGAAATCGGTGTCCAGGCTGACGAACTCGGCGCGCTCGGCCTCCAGGGCGATGGCAGCCATCTGCTCGATGGTCTCGACCGGGAACTTGCCGGCGGCCGTCTCGGCGCTCAGCATCACCGCATCGGTGCCGTCCAGCACGGCATTGGCCACGTCCGACACCTCGGCGCGGGTCGGCACCGGGTTGACGATCATGGACTCCATCATCTGCGTGGCGGTGATGGCCACCTTGTCCAGCTCACGCGCCATCTTGATCATGCGCTTTTGCAAGGCCGGCACAGCGGCGTTGCCGACCTCAACCGCCAGGTCGCCGCGGGCGACCATGATGCCGTCGCTGGCCTTGAGGATGGCCTCGAGGTGAGGGATGGCCTCCGAGCGCTCGATCTTGGCAATCATGCTGGGCTTGTGGCCGTAGGGCTCACCGGCCATATTGGCCAGCTGGCGGGCCATTTCCATGTCGGTGGCGTTCTTGGGGAAGCTGATCGCCAGGTACTCGCAGCGGAAGCTCATCGCGGTCTTGATGTCTTCCATGTCCTTGGCGGTCAGGGCCGGGGCGGTCAGGCCGCCGCCCTGCTTGTTGATGCCCTTGTTGTTGGACAGCTCACCGCCCAGCTTGACGATGGTGTGCACGGCCGCGCCGCGCACCGCTTCCACGGTCAGCACCAGCAGACCGTCGTTCAGGAGCAAGGTGTCGCCGGGCTTCACATCGCGCGGCAGTTCCTTGTAATCGAGGCCCACGGCTTCTTCATTGCCGAGTTCGGTGCGGTCGGCGTCGAGGATGAAACGTTCGCCGTTGATCAGCTCGATCTTGCCGTTCTCGAACTTGCCGACGCGGATCTTGGGGCCCTGCATATCGGCCATGATGGCCACTTCCTTGCCCGC
>JAIXSD010000277.1 GCA_027484885.1 Rubrivivax sp. | reverse complement strand
TCGCTGACCTTGGCCTTGGCCAGCACGAAGTCGGTGACGTTGTTCTCAACGACCACGGCTTCCACTTCGGCCAGACGGTTGCGATCGCTCAGGTACCAACGCACCACTTCAGCGGGCTTTTCGTAGCTCTGAGCCAGCTCTTCGATGTGCGCTTGCAGTTGCTCGGGCTTGGCTTGCAGATTGTTGGCACGCACCAGCTCGGCCACCACCAGGCCCAGGCGCACGCGGCGCTCGGCTTGGGGCTTGAAGATTTCTTCGGGGATCGGTGCCTTGTCGGCGTCCTTCACGCCACGCTTCTTCAGGTCTTCGCGCGCTGCAGCCACCAGGCGCTCGGCTTCGCCGGCCACCAGGGCGTTGGGCACGTCGAGCTCGGCACTGGCCACCAGGGCTTCCATGACGGCGCCCTTGTTGCGAGCCAGCACGCGGAACTTCACTTCGCGCTCGAGGTTCTTCTTGATGTCGGCGCGCAGGCCTTCAACGCTGGCTTCACCAATGCCCAGGGACTTGGCGAAGGCTTCGTTGACTTCCGGCAGGTGCTGGGTTTCGATCTTCTTGACCGTCACCAGGAAGTCGGCTTCTTTGCCGGCCACATCCTTGCCGTGATAGTCCTCGGGGAAGGCCAGGGGGAAAGTCTTGGACTCGCCCACCTTCATGCCGCGCACGGCCTTCTCGAAGGCTTCCAGCATCTGGCCTTCGCCGATGATGAACTGGAAACCGTCAGCCTTGCCGCCAGCGAAGGGCTCGCCGTCCAGCTTGCCTTCGAAATCGATGGTGACGCGGTCGCCGTCGGCGGCGGCTTCAGCGGCAGCGCGCTGGGCGAAGGTGCGACGCTGCTTGCGCAGGATGTCGACGGTCTTGTCGATCGCTTCTTCGGTCACTTCGCTGGCGACGCGCTCGACGTCAGCGGCCGACAGATCACCCAGCTTGACTTCTGGGTAGACCTCGAAGGTGGCGTCGAAAGCCATCTGGCCTTCGGGCGACTCTTCCTTCTGAGCGATCTTGGGGGCGCCGGCGACGCGCAGCTGCGCTTCGTTGGCGGCGGCCGAGAAGGCCTCGCCCAGCTTGTCGTTCATGACTTCGTACTGGACGGAGTAGCCATAACGCTGAGCGACCACGCTCATCGGCACCTTGCCGGGGCGGAAGCCATCGGCCTTGACGGTGCGGGCCAGTTTCTTGAGACGGTTCTCGACTTCGCTGTTGATGTCAGCGGCCGCCAGCGTGAGCGTGATGCGGCGTTCGAGCTTTTCGAGGGTTTCGACGGTGACAGCCATTTTTGACTCAGTACAAAGTTATCTGGTGCGCGGGGCCGGACTCGAACCGGCACGCCGGTGAAGGCGTCAGGACCTAAACCTGGTGCGTCTACCAATTTCGCCACCCGCGCTAAGTGGATTCAAGCCTGCTTGGCCCGGCCCCCTCTCAGGAACCCTGCCTCGCAAGCCCGTGGCATTTCGGCAAACCGTGGATTGTAGCCAATTGGAAGGCCAAAAATTGCCCCCAAGGAAAACCCCCGGTCGACCACGATGCGAGTGCCGCCTGCAGCGCCCCAGAGTGAGGCCGCACGCTGGGCGGGCGTGCAGCGCCCGAGCGCCGCACCCGCCCCCTCACATCACAGGCGTGATTCGAGCAGCTGCTCGGGCGAGACCTGCGCAGGCTGGAATTGCGAAGCGCCCTCTTCCGGCCGGCGCACACGGAACCAGGCCGCGTACATGGCCGGCAGCGCCAGCAGGGTCAGGGCGGTGGCGACGATCAGGCCGCCCATGATGGCCACGGCCATCGGCCCCCAGAACACGCTGCGCGACAGCGGCACCATGGCCAGCACGGCCGCCGCCGCGGTCAGCACGATGGGGCGGAAACGCCGCACCGCCGACTCGACGATGGCATTCCAGGCCGGCACGCCGCGCGCCCGGTCCTGCTCGATCTGGTCGATCAAGATGACCGAGTTGCGCATGATCATGCCCATCAGCGCGATCACACCGAGCAGAGCCACGAAACCAAACGGCTTGTCCAGGATCAGCAGCGCCGCTGCCACGCCAGCAATGCCCAACGGCCCGGTCAGGAACACCAGCATCGAGCGCGAGAAGCTCTGCAGCTGCAGCATCAACAGGGTGAAGGTGATGAAGAGCATCACCGGCACGCCGGCCGCAATCGAGCCCTGGCCCTTGCTGCTTTCCTCCACCGCACCGGCCACCGAGATGGTGTAACCCGGCGGCATCTTGGCCTGCAACGCCTGCAGCTGTGGCCAGATTTGCGCGCTGACGGTGGCGCCCTGCATGCCCTCGGTCACATCGCCCTGCACGGTCACCGCATAGCTGCGGCCCTGGCGCGCCAGCACACCGGGCTCCCAGGCAAAGCCGACCTTGGCGATTTGCGTCAGCGGCACCGAGCGGCCGGTGCCGGTCATGACATAGGCATTGGCGATGTCGGTGATGGCATTGCGCTCTTCCTGCGGCGGGCGCAGCACGATGTCCACCAGCTTGTCGCCCTCGCGGTACTGGCCGATGGTGGTGCCGGAGAACATGGTGCGCGAGGCCTGAGCCAGGCTCTGGCTGGTGACACCGAGCGCGCGCGCCTTGTCCTGGTCGACATCGAGCTTGAGCACCTTGATCGATTCGCGCCAGTTGTCGTTGACGCCGCGCATATGCGGGTTGGCGCGGACGATTTCCTTGGCCTGATCGGCCCAGTAGCGCACCTGCTCGACCTTCTCACCCGAGACGCGGAACTGCACCGGATACGCCACCGGCGGCCCGTTGGGCAGCAGCTTGACGCGGGCACGCACCTCGGGGAACTCAGCCGCCAGCAGCTCGGGCAGGCGCTTGCGCAAGGCCTCGCGCTCCTTCATGCCCTTGGGCAGGACGATGGCCTGGCTGACTGCCGGATCGGGGAAGACCACGTCCATGGGCAGGTAGAAGCGCGGCACGCCCGAACCGATCCAGGTGCTGACGGTCGAGACGCCCTCTTCCTTCAGCATGCGCGCCTCGAAGCGCTCGGCCACGGCGCGGCTTTGCTGGATGGTGGAGCCCTCGGGCAAGGTCATGTCGACCAGGATTTCAGGGCGGCTGGAATCCGGGAAGAACTGCTGCTGAACCCGGGTCATGCCCAGCAGGCCGAGGGCAAACACCAGCACGGTGGCGCCAATCGTCAGCCAGCGGTGCTGCACGCACCAACCCACGGCCGTGCGGAAGCGGCTGTAGAAGGGCGTGTCGAACATCTCATGCGCCTGCCCCTCCTTGGCCGGGTGGGTATGCAGCAGCAGCGCGCCCAGATAGGGCACGAAGTAGACCGACACAAACCAGGAAATCATCAGCGCCGCCGCAGTGACGGCGAAGATGGCAAAGGTGTACTCGCCCGTCACCGACTTGGCCAGGCCGATGGGCAGAAAGCCCACCGCCGTGATCAGCGTGCCGGTCAGCATGGGCATGGCCGTGGCGTCGTAGGCGAAGGTGGCGGCGTACATCTTGTCGTAGCCCTCCTCCAGCTTGCGCACCATCATCTCGACGGCAATGATGGCATCGTCCACCAACAAGCCCAGGGCGATGATGAGCGAGCCCAGCGAGATCTTGTGCAGGCCCACGCTCCAGTAAAACATGGTCACAAACGTGATGGCCAGCACCAGCGGGATGGTGATCGCCACCACCAGGCCCGGCCAGATGTCCACGCGCAGCGGCCGGGTGTGCAGGCCCAGAGCGATAAAGCTGACGGCCAGCACGATCACCACAGCCTCCAGCAGCACCTGCACAAACTCGTTGACCGAGCGGGTCACCGCCTGCGGCTGGTCCTGCACCTGCACCAGCTCGATGCCGGCCGGCAGGGTTTTGCGGATGGCGGCCGTGGCCTTTTGCAAGGCCTTGCCCATGGCGATGATGTCACCGCCCTTGCCCATGGACACGCCCAGCGCGATCACGTCCTTGCCCTGATGGCGCACCATCACAGCCGGTGGGTCGGCATAGCCGCGGCGCACCTCGGCGATGTCCGACAGGCGCAAATTGCTGGCCTGGCCGGTCACCGGGTTGATGGCGCGGATGGCGAAGTCCTTGAGCGCCTCCACCGAGTTGAACTGGCCGCCGATGCGGATCTGCAAATTGCCGACACCGGCATTGAGCACGCCCCCGCCCTCGACCGCGTTCTGCGCACCCAGCTGGTTGATCACCTGACCAAAGTCCAGGCCCAGATTGGCCAGGCGCTTTTGCGAGACCTCGATGAAGACCTTTTCCGGCTGCGCGCCAAAGGTCTCGACCTTGGTCACATCGGGCACGCGCAGCAGCTGCGAGCGCACCCGCTCGGCATGCTCGCGCAACTCCTCCGGCGAGAAGCCATCGGCCGAGAGCGCAAAGATGGAGCCGTAGACATCGCCAAACTCGTCGTTGAAGAAAGGCCCGTACACGCCTTGCGGCAGGGTGCCCTTCATATCGCCCAGGCGCTTGCGCACCTGGTACCAGACCTCGGGCACATCCTTGGCGGCCGAATCGTCCTTGAGCTGGAACACCGTCAGCGATTCACCGGGCTTGGTGCTGCTGAGGATCTTGTCGCCCAGCGGCACTTCCTGCAGGGTCTTTTCGATCTTGTCGGTGACCTGCTCGGCCATCTGCTGGGCGGTGGCGCCCGGCCAGAAGGCCTGCACCACCATCACCCGGAAGGTGAAGGGCGGGTCTTCATCCTGGCCCAGCTGGAAATAGGCGGCAAAGCCCATGACCATGAGCACGATCATCAGGTAGCGGGTCAGCGCCGGGTGCTCCAGCGCCCAGCGTGACATATTGAAAGAATGGCGGCCGGCAGCCGCGGGCGCGTGGGGCTCGTGAAGGCTCATGCAGCGTGCTCCGGGTCAGCGCGAAGCCGCGGCAGATGCTGCGGCAGGCAGTGCCTGCTCGTAGCGTTTGACCTTCTGGCCGCCCTTGAGCACATGCACACCGGCCACCACCACCTCCTGGCCCGGTTTCAGGCCAGCGGCCACCACCACCTCATTGCCGTCGGCGCCGCCCACCTGCACCGGCTGCTGCTTGACCGTCATCGAGCCCGGCTCCAGCACCCAGACCGAGGTCTGGCCCTGGGTCTGCAAGACCGCCGACAGCGGCAGCTTGATCACCTCAGCCACCCGCGGCGAGCTCAGCAGCACGGCCGCGGTCTGGCCGATGCGGGCATCGAGCTTGCCGGCATCGGCCTTGATCTGGAAGGTGCGCGTCACCGG
>JAIXSD010000425.1 GCA_027484885.1 Rubrivivax sp. | reverse complement strand
GGAGCGCCACAGCTTTCAAGCCCGCACCCTAACACCCGGCACCGCCCCAGCGGCTCCGGACTGACCCTGCGTTTCCCCGACCCCTGAGCCCAGGACCGCCCGTCAGCGCAGCATCGCGTCCAGCCGCGCCTTCACCGCCGGCCACTCATGGTCCAGCACCGAGAAGTAAACGGTGTCGCGCACGCGGCCGGTGTCGGTCAGGGTGTGGCGGCGCAAGATGCTCTCTTGCTGCGCGCCGATGCGGGCGATCGCCGCGCGCGATTTGGCATTGAGCGCATCGGTCTTGAGCTCCACCCGCCAGGCGCCCAGGGTCTCGAAGGCATGAGTCAAGAGCAAGGTCTTGGCCTCGGTGTTGGCGCCGCTGCGCTGCCAGGCGCGGCCCAGCCAGGTCCAGCCGATCTCCAGCCGATGGTCGCGCGGCGAGATATTGCCGAATCGTGTGCAGCCGATCACCCGGTCCTCGGCCAGCGAGCGGATGGCAAAGGGCAGCGAGCTGCCGCGCGCCTGCTCTTCCAGCGCTGTCTCCACGTACGCCCGCATCTGCGCTTCGCTGCGCACCTGGGTGGGCACCCATTGCCAGAGCTCGGGGTCCAGGCCGACGGCGCACAGGCCCGGCAGGTGCTGGACAAGGTCCAAAGGCTCCAGGCACACCACGCGGCCTTGCAGGCGCACGGGCTGGATCTGCATCGGGCTGATGTCTTGCGGTGTCGGGTTCATCTCGTTCATGGCGGTGCGGGGATTGTTGATCTTCACAGGCCCAGTCGGCCCATCCAGGCGGCCAGTTCCTGCTCGCGCGGGCTGCCTTCGCTCCAGGCCGCTTGGATGCGCTGGCGCTCGGCCGCGCTGCGGTTCTGGCTCAGCTTGAACTTGGCCTCCCAGCGGCGGATGTGCAGGCGAAAACCGACGATGGCGCCCAGCAGGCGCTGCTGATAGTCGGGCGCGAGGCCACGCCATTGCTCGGCATAGGCCGGCTCGTGCGATGCGATCAGGCGCTTGAGCAGGGCATCCTTGGCCTCGGCTTCGTCCACCAGCTCCAGCTCACCGTAGACATGCACGGCCATGTAGTTCCAGGTCGGCACGTTTTGCAGGCTGTCATAGTGGCGCGGCGAGACATAGGCGCCGGGGCCGCTGAACACCGCCAGCACCTGTGGGCCGCCTGCCTGCAACTGCCCGGACAGCCCGGCCAGCCAGGCCCAGTGCGGGTTGGCGCGGGCCATATGGCCTTCCAGGCACCAGGCGGTCTCGCCCTGCGCATCTGCGGGCAGCTCCAGCAGGGCCAGCGGCAGATGGCTGCCAAAGCTTTCACCCTGGGCATCGGGGCCGATCAAGAGGGCCAGGGGCTGCTCGGCCATGAAGCGGCGGGCCTGGGCGAACGCTTCGCAACGGAAATGGGCAGGTTGGTACATGGCGCTCAGCATAGGGCGCCGCTTGGTACCATCAAAGAACCACTTTTAAAAAAAATGATGGAACCAATTTCCAAGCGACGCTCACCACAAGCCGCCTTGGCTCTAGACCCGACCGGCATGCAGCTGCGCGGCGCGGCGGGCGACGGGAAGGACGCGGCGCCTGGCCTGAGCCAGCAGATCCACGGCCAGATCAAGGCCCGCATCCTGCAAGCTCAGCTGGCACCCGGCGCGCGCCTGCCGACCAGCCGCGCCCTGGCCCAGGCCCTGGCGGTCTCGCGCAACACCGTGCTGCGGGCCTACGAGCAGCTGGAGAGCGAGGGCTTCATCCGCTCGCGCATGGGAGCGGGCAGTTATGTCAGCGATCTGGCCGCACCGACGTCGCCAAGCTCTCCCACGGCCCCAAGCCGCGCAGCGAGCCCGCGCACGCCCGACAGCCCGCTCTGGCTGCGCCTGCAGGACTACCAGCCCAGCCCGGTGGTGCAAGGCCCGGGCCGGGCCTTTCGCCATGGCCTGCCGGCGCTGGACCTTTTCCCCCACGCGCTCTGGTCGCGCCTGCAGGCCCGCTTCTGGCGAGCACAGGCGCGGCCCGGCACTCGGGCTTCCTTGAGCTATGCGGACGCGGCCGGCCTGCCGCGCCTGCGCGAGCTGATTGCCGGCTATCTGAGCCACTCGCGCGGCTTGCACTGCCAGGCCGACCAGGTGCTGGTGACGGCCGGCTCGCAGCAGGCGATTGCCATGGCCGCCCTGGCCTTGCTGCGTCCGGGCGACCGGGTGGGCATGGAGTCCCCCGGCTACCGCGCTGCGGCAGCCGCCCTGGGCCTGAGCGGCGCGCAAGTGCTGCCGGTGCCGCTGGATGGCCAGGGCCTGCGCATCGGCGCGCTGCAGGCCCTAGGGCGGCTGCGCCTGGTCTACACCACGCCCTCGCACCAGTACCCGACCGGGGTGGTGATGAGTGCGCAGCGGCGCCTGGAATTGCTGGCCTGGGCGCGCGAGCACGATGCCTATGTGCTGGAGGACGATTACGACGGCGAGTACCGCTTCAGCGGCGTGCCGCTGGCGCCTCTGGCCTCGCTGGAAGGCGAGTCGGATGCGCGCACGCTGTATGTGGGCAGC
>JAIXSD010000775.1 GCA_027484885.1 Rubrivivax sp. | reverse complement strand
CGATGAAAAAAATCGTCATCCGTGCCGGCAAGGAGCGCTCGCTGCAGCGCCGCCACCCCTGGGTGTTTGAGAGCTCGATCGCACGCGGCAGCGCAGATGCAGGCGAGACCGTGCGTGTCGAGTCGGCGGAGGGCGCGTTCCTGTGCTGGGCGGCGTTCAGCCCGCAATCACAGATCCGCCTGCGCGCCTGGAGCTTTGACGAAGGCCAGCGCATCGACGCCGCCTTCTTCCGCCAGCGCCTGGACCGGGCCCTGGCCGTGCGCACACGCCTGCCGATTACCTCGGACGCGCTGCGCCTGGTTCATGGCGAGGCCGATGGCCTGCCGGGCCTGATCGTCGACCGCTATGGCGACACCCTGGTGGCCCAGTTCCTGTCCAGCGGCGCCGAGCGCTGGAAGGCGGTCATCGCCGACCACCTGCTGGCCGCCACTGGCCTGAGCCGCCTGTTCGAACGCTCGGATGCGCAGGTGCGTGAGTTGGAGGGTTTGCCCCAGGTGACCGGCTGGCTGCGTGGCGAGGGCGCCACGGAAGTGACGATCAGCGAACACCAGTGGCGCCTGAGCCTGGACGTGGCCGAAGGCCACAAGACCGGTTATTACCTCGACCAGCGCGACAACCGCAAGAAGTTTGCCGACACGGTGCGCCAGTACGGCTGCCAGTCTGTGCTGAACTGCTACAGCTACACCGGCGGCTTTTCGGTGGCAGCGCTGGCGGGCGGGGCACAAGAGGTGATCAGCGTGGACTCCTCGGCGCCGGCCCTGGCCCGTGCCACCGCTCATGTGGCCCTGAACGGTTTTGCGCCCGAGCTGCACCGGGCGCTGGATGCCGACGTCAACGCCACCTTGCGCGGCTTTCTCAAAGAAGGCCGGCAGTTCGACGCCATCGTGCTGGACCCGCCCAAGTTCGCGCCCACGGCCGCCCACGCCGAGCGCGCCGCGCGCGCCTACAAGGACATCAACCGCCTGGGCCTGCGCCTGCTCAAGCCGGGCGGCGTGCTCTTCACCTTCTCTTGCTCGGGCGGCATCAGCCCCGATCTCTTCCACAAGATCGTGGCCGGTGCAGGCCTGGACGCCGAGGCCGATGGCTTCATCCTCGACCGCGTGGGCGCCACGCCCGACCATCCGCAGACCATCTGCTTCCCCGAGGGCGAGTACCTCAAGGGCTTGCTGATCCTGAAAAGCTGAGGCCAGGGCAGCCGCCGTTTTGTGCGCGCCGCGGGGTGATGCGCTGTGCCCTGGTGGATTCCCTTAGTGGAAATTCCTGCCCCGGGTGAAGGGGGTCAAGGCCCCCGCTCTCGTGCCATATTCACGACCTGGGTCTGTTTGAAACAAACCCTTAACAATTCGCCCCCCGCGGCCAGAAGCCGACGTGCACAGAGTGGGGCGGACAGATCGTAAAAGCACAGCATCGAGAGGGACTCAGCGTGGCAAAGAACAAAGCAACTCTTCATTGGATCGCGGCGGCCGCCTTGTTGGCCATGGCCGGCGGCGCACAGGCTCTGGGCAACCAGCAAGCCCCGGACCTGAGCCTGCCCAGCAGCGTGGGCAGCCTGGGCAATTTGGACCCGCTGACCGGCAACACCAGCGCCCCGTCCAACTGGCGTTTCGCTCCCGGCCAAAGCATTGCCGGCGTGGCAGGCCTGCTGGACGGCGTGGCCCGTCTGAGCTTCACCACCAGCGATGGCGGCAGCTACGGCTGCTCCGGTTCGCTGCTGGCCGGTGGCCAGTACGTGCTGACCGCGGCGCACTGCGCCGATGACTTCACCTCGATGAAGGTGCAGTTCGGCTGGTTCAACGGCACCGCCACCGTGACCCGCAACGTTGCCGTGGGCGACGCCATCCTGCACCCGGCCTGGCAAGGCTTCAACAACTCGGCCGACAACGGCTCGGACATTGCCATTCTGAAGCTGGACACGGCCGTGACCACCATCCAGGGCTACAAGCTGAGCACCACCAATGATGTCGGCAAGACCCACATCATGGCCGGCTACGGCACGACCCAGAACGCCAACGTCAACTCCGGCACCAACTGGAACGACGGCGCCTACGGTCACTACGCCTTCAACACCTTCGATGTCGACAGCAAGACCTTCAACAAGGCTGTGGGCGACACGCTGGGCGCGGGCTGGGGCTACAACCCCGACTACTACCGCTACGGCGTGACCTATATGGTCGACTTCGACCGCGGCACCGATGGCAACAACACCCTGCAGCGCATCGCCAATGCCACCGGCAACCAGTTCAGCAGTGACCTGGGCCAAGGCGGCGTGGAAGGCCTGATCGCCGGTGGCGACTCGGGTGGCGGCGACTTCGTCTGGAACGGCACGGAATGGGTGCTGTCCGGCGTGCATTCCTGGGGCTGGCAAGGCAATGCGGCCAATGGCCAAGGCGCTTGCGACTTCCTGGGCCTGACGGGCTGCGACAACGCCATGAACAACAGCTCCAGCTACGGCGACCTGTCGGGCTCCACCGCCGTGTTCTCGCACGGTCAGTGGATCGCCTCGGTCACCGCCGTGCCCGAGCCGCAAACCTATGCGCTGATGGCCCTGGGCCTGCTGGCCGTGGGCGCTGCTGCACGCCGCCGCAAGGCTTGAGCGAGCGAGAGTAAATGCGGCGACCCAGCTCGCCGCAGCCGATGAAAAGCGACCTTCGGGTCGCTTTTTTCATGGGCGCGTCGTGGGCGGGGCTGGGCAATCGGGGTTTCTCCCGGCCCGTGATCCGGGGGGCATGGCGCCTTTGGCCCATGGCATATTCATGGCGCGGTCACAAGGGCCCGCACACCCGAATCGGAGGCGGGGTGCGTGCCCCGGGCAAAGCAGGCGCAGGGCCTGTGTTTGCACAGCCGCACATGAGCACAAAGACATTGATTTCGAGGAGATCTTCCCCATGACCCCCACATCCACACGCCTGCAGCGCGGCCTGATTGCCGCGGCCGTGGCCCTGATGGCCAGCACCGCCGCCCAGGCCAGCGCCAGCGACCTGTTCACCGACAAGCAGGCCCTGGTGGTCTCGACCGGCAACCCGGCGTCCTGGGTGCTGCAGCCCGGCGCCGACAACGGCGCGCTCGACGGCGTGGCCCGTCTGCTCTACTCCAATGACCAGGGCAGCTGGATCTGCTCGGGCTCGCTGCTGGCCGGCGGCCAGTACGTGCTGACAGCCGCCCACTGCGCCGACAACTTCAGCGCCATGACCATCGATTTCAAGCAAGGCGCGGTGCAACGCAATGCCGCTCAGGCCTGGGTGCACAGCGGCTGGCAAGGTGAGCAGGCCTCGCTGGGCACGGGCTCGGACATCGCCATCATCAAGCTCGACCAGGCCGTCACCAACATCAACGGTTTCGCCCTGAGCACTGGCAACGATCTGAAGAAAGACTTCCTGCTCGCCGGCTATGGCCTGACCGGCACCGGCGCCACCGGCAACAGCGGCGGCTTCGATTGGGGCAAGGCTCACTTCGGCTACAACACCATCGACGTGGCGGATCAAGGCGCATTTGGCGTTGAGTACATCAGCGACTTCGACAACGGCACGGCCGCCAAGAACGCCATTGCCCGCCTGGGTGAGGCCTGGGGCACGGGCTGGACCAGCAGCACCGGCCTGGGCGCCGGCCTGGAAGCGCAGATCGCTGGTGGTGACTCGGGCGGCGGCGATTTCGTCTGGGACGCCGACAACAACCGCTGGCTGCTGGCTGGCGTGCATTCCTGGGGCTGGGGTGGCTGCAATGCCGCGCTGGGCGTGAGCGACTGCGATGTTCTGGCCGGCACCAACTCCAGCTTCGGTGATCTGGCGGCGTCCACCGCCGTGTTCTCGCATGCCGATTGGATCAACTCCATCACCGCTGTGCCCGAGCCGCAAACCTATGCCTTGATGGCCCTGGGCCTGCTGGCCGTGGGGGCCAGCGTGCGTCGCCGCAACAAGGCCTGATTCCCGGCATCACCCGGGAGACTGTGAGAGGCGACCTTCGGGTCGCCTTTTTTCTGGGCGCCTGGCTTTGGTGGGGTGCCGGTCTTCAGAGCTTGGGCAGGGCAATGCGCGGCTCGAACTTGCCGCGCCGCACGCTGAAAAAGGCTTTGACGTTGCGCACATTGGCGTCCTGCGTGAACAGGCGCAGCACCAGGGCCTGGTAGGCCGCCATATCGGGCACCTGCAGGATCAGCACAAAGTCCGGCCCTGGCGAGACCTGGTAGCACTGCTGCACCGCCGCTTCACCCAGCACACGGGCTTCAAAGGCCTGCAGATGCTCGGCGCCCTGGCGGTCCAGCGTGATCTCGACGATGGCGCTCAGGCCGGCGCCCAATTTTTCGGCCGAGAGCAGGGCGACGCGCCGCTCGATGATGCCGCCGTCCAGCAGGCGCTTGACCCGGCGCAGGCAGGTGGCGGGCGAGACATGGGCTTGCTGCGCCAGGTCCTGGTTGGACAGCGAGGCGTCGGTCTGCAGCAGGTCCAGGATGCGCAAATCGGTGGCATCCAGGCTCAGCGCCTCGCTTGAATCGTTCATCTTGATTGCTTTCGTGAAATAAGTTGTCACGCCCAATGTGTGATGGTTGATTATTTCAAATGAGGCAAAAAATTGAAAGCATCGATTTCAAGCCTGTGCCTACGATGCGCTCCATTGCAAACCCAAGCAGTGTGCTCCAGCCCTCAGCGGGTTAGCACCTCAACATCTTCAGGAGACCCGAGCCATGTGTGGAATCGTCGGAGCCGTCAGCCAGCGCAACATCGTCCCCATCCTGATCGAGGGCCTCAAGCGCCTTGAGTACCGCGGCTATGACTCCTGCGGCGTGGCCGTGCACCAGGACGGCGGCCTCAAGCGCGCTCGCAGCACCTCGCGCGTGGCCGAGCTGACCGGCCTGGCCGCCGAAGACGGCATCGCCTCCGGCACTGGCATCGCCCACACCCGCTGGGCCACCCACGGCGCTCCGGCTGTGCACAACGCCCACCCGCACTTCTCGCATGGCCCCAGCGTCGGCGTCGACAGCGTCGGCCGCATTGCGCTGGTGCACAACGGCATCATCGAGAACCACGACGAACTGCGCGCCGAGCTCAAGACCCGCGGCTACGTCTTCACCAGCCAGACCGACACCGAGGTCATCGCCCACCTGATCGACCACCTCTACCAAGGTGATCTGCTGGAGGCCGTGCAGCAAGCCCTGCCGCGCCTCAAGGGCGCGTATGCCGTGGCCGTGTTCTGCCGCGACGAGCCGCACCGTGTGGTGGCTGCGCGCGAGGGCTCGCCCCTGGTGCTGGGCGTGGGCATGGAGGCCGCCGATGGCGAACACTTCGTCGCCTCCGACGCCATGGCTCTGGCCGGCGTGACCGACCAGATCGTCTACCTGGAAGAGGGTGATGTGGTGGACCTGCAGCTGGGCCGTTTCTGGATCAGCCGCCTCAACGTTGAAACTGGCCGTTATGAAGCGCAGCAGCGCGAAGTGCGCACGGTGCACGCCCACAGCGGCGCGGCCGAGCTGGGCCCCTATCGCCACTACATGCAGAAGGAAATCTTCGAGCAGCCCACGGCGATCGCCAACACGCTCGAGGCCATCACAAGCATCAGCCCCGAGCTCTTCGGTGACGGCGCCTACGGCATCTTCAAGGAAGTCGACTCGGTGCTGATCCTGGCTTGCGGCACCAGCTACTACTCGGGCTCCACCGCCAAGTACTGGCTGGAATCGATCGCCAAGATCCCCACCAGCGTGGAGATCGCCAGCGAGTACCGCTACCGCGACAGCGTGCCCAATCCGCGCACCCTGGTCGTTACCATCAGCCAGAGCGGTGAAACTGCCGACACGCTGGCCGCCCTCAAGCACGCCCGCGCTCAGGGCATGAAGCACACGCTGACCGTCTGCAATGTCTCCACCAGCGCCATGGTGCGCGAGTGCGAGCTGGCCTACATCACCCGCGCCGGCGCCGAGATCGGTGTGGCCTCGACCAAGGCCTTCACCACCCAGCTGGTTGGTTTGTTCCTGCTGACCCTGGCCCTGGCCCAGACCCGCGGCCACCTCAGCGAAGCGCAAGAAGCCGAGCATGTGAAGGCGCTGCGCCACCTGCCCGTGGCGGTGCAAGCCGTGCTGGCGCTGGAGCCCCAGGTCATCGCCTGGAGCGAAGAATTCGCCCGCAAGGAAAACGCACTCTTCCTCGGCCGCGGCCTGCACTACCCGATCGCCCTGGAAGGCGCCCTCAAGCTCAAGGAAATCAGCTACATCCACGCCGAGGCCTACCCGGCCGGTGAACTCAAGCATGGTCCCCTGGCCCTGGTCACCGCCGAGATGCCCGTCGTCACCGTGGCGCCCAACGACACCTTGCTCGAAAAGCTCAAGAGCAATATGCAGGAAGTCCGCGCCCGCGGCGGCCAGCTCTACGT
>JAIXSD010000360.1 GCA_027484885.1 Rubrivivax sp. | reverse complement strand
TGGCGCAGGATGGACAGGGCGCCCAGGCCGGCCAGGGCCAGCACCAGCAGGCCGAAGGACAGGGCCAGGCTGTGGGCAATCGACAGGCCGGCCCAGAATTTCAGGGCGGGCAGGCGGGACAAAAAGGCCGATCGCGAGGATCGAACCGGGGGCCGGGGATGCGGCATCAGAACTCCAAGACGGGCGGCAGGCATCGGCTTGATGCCTGCAAACGCCGCGCAGTCTGAAGTTGCCGTGTGACGCTGCGGTTACGCGCAGGCCTCACTCGTGAGGCCCCGCGGCCTCGCGTGAAGAACTACCGCTTCGCAAGCGGCGAGCTCAGTCGACCCGCTGGTCCTTGGCCTGCAGCACATCGAGCGGCCGCACATCGGGCGCGCCCTGGGGCTGGTTGCCCCAGGCGGTGCGCACATAGCTGGCCACTGCGGCCAGCTCGGTGTCGCTGAGCACACCGGCGAAGGGCGGCATGCCGAAGGGCCGCGGGTTGCCCGCGGTCGAGGGCGCGAAGCCGCCACGCTGGATGATGCGCAGCAGATTGGCCGGGTTGGCCATCAGCAGCGCACGGTTGCCGGCCAGGGCCGGGTAGATGCCGGGCACACCCTGGCCCTGCCCGCCATGGCAGCTGGCGCAGTGGTCGGCAAACAGCTGGGCGCCTTGCTCGCGCAGCTTGAGCTCGGGGCGGCGCTCGGGCGCTGCGGCGGGCTTGCTGTGCTGCGGCAGGCTTTGCAGATAGCTGGCCATGGCGGACAGATCGGCATCGCTGAGGTGCTGGGTGCTGCCGCGGATCACCTCGCTCATGGGGCCGAGCGCGCTGGCTTGCTCGTTGCGGCCGCTTTTCAGCCATTGCTGCAGGGCGGGCGCGCTCCAGCCCGCGACGCTGCCTTCCGCAGCATCGTGCAGCGAGGGCGCATACCAGCCCAACGCATCGAGCATGCCGCCGGAAAAATCGTTCAGGCCGCCGGTGGCACCGAGGCTGTTGCGACTGGCGTGGCAGGCGTTGCAGTGGCCCAGACCCTGGCTCAGGTAGGCGCCACGGTTCCATTCGGCCGAGCGCTGCGCATCGGGCTGGAACACCGCCGGCCGGAAGTACAACGCCCGCCAGACTGCCAGCGCTGCCTGCGTGTTGTAGGGGAAACGCAGCTCATGCTCGCGCCGCGGCTGGGCCACGGCGGGCAGGCTTTGCAGGTAGGCGAACAAGGCGTCGGCGTCCTCGCGCGTGACCAGGGCGTAGTTGTCGTAAGGGAAGGCGGGCGTCAGCAAGCGGCCGTCGCGACCGCGGCCGTTGTGCAGGGCGGCCCAGAATTCATCGGCGCTCCAGCGGCCCAGGCCGGTCTCGGCATCGGGTGTGAGGTTGGAGCTGAAGACGCTGCCGAACGGTGTGGGGATGGCGCGGCCGCCGGCGTACTCGGCGCCGCCACGGGCGGTGTGGCAGCCCATGCAGTTGCCGGCGCGTGCCAGGTAGGCGCCGCGTTCGACCAGGGCCGGGCTTGATTGGAAGGGCGTGCTGCGAGGCGCGCTCTCGTCCAGGTGGTTGAGGCGCTGCACCGCCAGGGCGGCGAGCAGCAGGCCGGCGGCAAGCGCGCCGAGGATCTTATAGCGGAGCTTCATTTACTTGAGCCCCCCGCATTCCATGGGCAGGGGCGCAGGCAGGCTCTCGGCCGGGCGGGCGCCGGCGGGCATGGGCTGGCCGGCCAGCCAGTGCGAGATGGCGTTGATCTCGTCTTCTTTGAGCTGCTTGGCAATCCAGGCCATGCAGTCCGGCGCCACGGCGCGGCGCTGACCGCTGCGCCAGGCGCCGAGCTGGCCGTTGAGGTAGTCGCGCGGCAGGCTCAAGAGGCCGGGGATGAAGGGCTGCACGCCGGTCAGCTGCTGGCCATGGCACTGCACGCAGGCCGGCAGCTTGCGCGCCGGGTCACCCTTGAGCACCAGCTCCTGACCGCGGCTCAGCGCCGCAGCCGGCAGGGCCGGGGTCTGCGGTGCCGGGTAGGGCAGGTGCAGATTGGCGAAGTAGCCCGCCAGCTCGTTCAGATAGGCATCGCTCAAGGGATCGACCAGATCGCTCATCAAGCCGTAGTGGCGCCGGCCATCGCGGAAGTTGAGCAGCTGCTTGTAGAGATAACCCTGCGGCTTGCCGGCCAGGCGAGGGTAGTAGCCGTCGGCGGCGGCCCGGCCTTGCTGGCCATGGCACTGGGTGCAGGCCAGGGCGCGCTGGGCGATCGTGTCCTCGACGGTGGGGGCTGGTGCGGCCGTGGCCGCGCTGGCGAAGAAACCGCTCAGCAGCAGACCCGCTGCGGCCAGGAGGCCGCGGGCAAGAATCGGTAGGGAAGGCATGACGGGATTATCCCCGTCACCTCCGGCCAGGCACAGGCGCAGAGCTGCCCGAAAACATATGGAGCAGAGCAGGGCAAGGCAGGGCAGGGCGCCTGGCGCAGCGGGCGCTCAGCGCGGCGCCAGCTGCGCTCGGGCCATCTCGCCGAGCGCGGCGATGGCTGTCTCCCAAGCCGGGCCCCAGGGGTGACCGCAGTTCAGGCGCAGGCAGGCGGCAAACTCACCCTGCGCCGAAAACAGCGGCCCCGGCGCCAGGCTGAAGCCCTGTTCGCGCGCTTGTGGCAGCAAGGCCCGGCTGTCGCAGCCGGCGGGCAGCTCCAGCCAGAGGAAGTAGCCGCCGGCCGGTTCGCTGACGCGGCTGCCGGCGGGCATGTGCTGGGCCAGCGCGGCAGCCATGTAGCGCATCTGGCGCGCCAGGGCCTCGCGCAGGCGGCGCAGATGGGCATCGAAGCTGCCGTCCTGCAGGTACTCGGCCAGGGCTGCTTGCGCCGGCAGGGAACTGCTCAGGCTGCTCATCAGCTTGCTGCGCTGCAGCTGCGGCGCCCAGCGCCCGCCCAGGGCCCAGCCGATGCGATAGCCGGGTGCCAGGCATTTGGAAAAAGAGCCGCAGTGCATGACGCCGCCGCGCTGCTCGAAAGCCTTGGCCGGCAGCACCGGATCGGCGCCGTGGTGCAGCTCGGCGTAGACATCGTCTTCGATCAGGGCCACGCCTTCGGCCTCCAGCAAGGCCACCAGGGCGCGCTTCTTGTCGGGCGGCAGGGTGCAACTCAGCGGGTTCTGGAAGCTGCTCATCAGCCAGCAGGCACGCGGCCGGTGCTGGGCGATCAGGCGGGCCATGGCCTGGAGATCGGCGCCCTCGGCGCGGTCGGTCGGCACTTCGATGGCGCGCAGGCCAAAGCGATCGAGGGCCTGCAGCGCGGCATAAAAACAGGGCGACTCCACCAGCACCGCATCACCGGGCCGGGCCACGGTCTGCAGGCAGAGCTGCAAGGCTTCGAGCGCGCCGTTGGTGATGACAATGTCCTCCGGCGCCACGCGCAGGCCCAGGCGCAGATAGCGCAGGGCGATCTGGCGGCGCAGGGTTTCCAGGCCCAGGGGCAGCTCGGCGCTGATCTGCCAGGGCTCCAGCTTGCGCATGCCGGCGCCCAGGGCCAGGCGCAGGCGCTCCAGCGGGAACAGCTCGGT
>JAIXSD010000088.1 GCA_027484885.1 Rubrivivax sp. | reverse complement strand
TACGGCAGCGGCAGCCCGCGCATCAAGGGCTCCGGCCAGCGGGTCGAGAAGGCGCGCAGCGTCGCCAGCTTCAGCAAGCTGCGCCTGGAAGGCTCGCTGGACGTGCGCCTCAGCCAGGCCGCCAGCGACAGCGTCAAGGTCTCGGCCGATGACAATATCGAGCCCCTGATCGAAACCAAGGTCGAGGGCGACACCCTGGTCATCCGCCTGCAAAAGGACGCTGGGTTCCGCACCCGGCTGGCGCCCACGGTGCTGGTCGAAAGCAAAGCCTTGCAGCAGATCTCGGTCGATGGCTCCGGCGATCTGCAGCTGGACCGCTTCAAGGGCGAGCGTCTCAGCCTGAGCCTGCAAGGCTCGGGCGATGTGCGGGTCGGCCTGCTGGAGGTCAAGGAGCTCAACGCCAGCCTCAACGGCTCGGGGGATGTGCAGGTGGCGGGCCGCGCCGACAACCAGGTCTGGAGCCTGAACGGCTCCGGCGATGTCGACGCCCGTGCGCTCAGCGGACGCAGCGTCAAGGCCGAGCTGAGCGGTTCGGGTGACCTGGCCCTGGGCGTGTCCGAAAGCCTGGATGCCAATCTGCGCGGCTCCGGCGACCTCAGCTACGCCGGCCGCCCGCAGTTGCGCCAATCCATCAGCGGCTCGGGGGAAATCAGCCGGCGCTGAATCCTCACCGTCCCGGGGCGCCCAGGATGCCGCAGAATGCAGGCATTCGCCGGAGTTGCCCCCTGATGACCACTGCCCCCGCGCGCTTGCCCTCGGGATTGGCCGAGACCCTGCTGGAGCTGCAAGAGCAGAGCCCGCTGCTGGTGGCGCTGTTCGACGCACGCGATGTGCTCTGCCATGCCAACCCGGCCTTCCGCGAGGCCTATTGCGTCGAACCTGATGGTTTGCTGACCTGGGCCGACATGATGCGCGACAACCATGCCCACGGCCATGGCGCGCTGATCGAAACCCAGGACATCGAGGCCTGGATCAGCGCGGTCAGCAACCGCCGCGGCAAGCTGCCCTACCGGGCTTTCGAGGTGGACCTGTGCGACGGCCGCTGGCTCTGGGTCACCGAGACGGTGCAGGCCCAGGGCTGGATGCTGCTGGTGGCCAGCGACATCACCAGCCTGCGCCAGGACAACCGCTCCCTGCGCCTGGCCCATGTGCGCGCCCTGGCCGCGGCCCAGACCGACCCGCTGACCGGCCTCAGCAACCGCCGCCACGGCATGCAGATGCTGCAGGATGTGCTGACCCGCAGCGAGCCCTGGCCGCTGTGCATCGCGGTGCTGGATCTGGACCATTTCAAGGCCATCAACGACGGCCTCGGCCATGCGGCCGGTGACCGCGTGCTCTGCGATTTCGCGCGCCAGCTGCAGGCCTGCATACGCCGCGAAGACGGCTGCGCCCGCATCGGCGGCGAGGAGTTCCTCTTGATCCTGCCGGCCACCGGCGGCCCCCAGGCCCTGGCCATCATGGAGCGCCTGCTGGACCGGGTGCGCAAAGCCCGCCCCCTGGGCGACGCGGCCGACCCGGAGGCCGGCGGCTACACCTGCTCCATCGGCCTCGCCCAAGCCGTCTGGGGCGAAAGCGCCAGCACCTTGCTGGCCCGGGCCGATACGGCGCTCTACCAGGCCAAGGCCGCGGGGCGCGACCGGATCTTTCTGGCGGACTGACACGGCGCAGCCGCCGGGCAGAAGCCGCTGAACCCAGGCGATGCGGCGCGCCGCTTCACCAGGATTCAGTCCGATTCGCCCAGGAAACCACCACTCTGGTGCGCCCACAGCCGGGCGTACAAGCCGCCCTGGGCCAGCAGGCTGGCATGGTCGCCCTGCTCGACGATCTCGCCCTGGTCCATCACGATCAGGCGGTCCATGGCGGCGATGGTGGACAGGCGGTGCGCAATCGCCACCACGGTCTTGCCCTCCATCAGCCGGTACAAGCTGGTCTGGATGGCGGCTTCGACTTCGGAATCGAGGGCGCTGGTCGCCTCGTCCAGCAGCAGGATGGGTGCGTCCTTGAGCATCACCCGGGCGATGGCGATGCGCTGGCGCTGCCCGCCGCTGAGCTTGACGCCGCGCTCGCCCACATGGGCCTCGAAGCCGCTGCGGCCCTTGGGGTCGCTGAGGCTTTCGATGAAGGCCATGGCCTCGGCGCGTTCGGCGGCCCGGCGCATCTGGGCCTCGTCGGCATCGGGCCGGCCGTACAACAGGTTGTCGCGCACCGAGCGGTGCAGCAGCGAGGTGTCCTGCGTGACCATGCCGATCTGGGCGCGCAGGCTGTCCTGGCTCACGGCGGCGATGTCCTGGCCGTCGATCAGGATGCGGCCCTGCTCCAGGTCGTGAAAGCGCAAGAGCAGATTGACCAAGGTGGACTTGCCGGCGCCCGAGCGGCCGACCAGGCCGATCTTCTCGCCGGCACGGATCTGCAGATCCAGTGCTTTCAGCACCGGCTTCGTACCGCCGTAAGCAAAGCTGACCTGCTCAAAGCAGATCTCGCCACGGCTGACCTGCAAGGCTTGGGCGCCCTCGACATCGCGCACGGCCACATCGCGGGCCAGGGTGCTGATGCCGTCCTGCACCGTGCCGATGTGCTCGAACAGGCTGGACATCTCCCACATGATCCAGTGGGCGATGCCGTTCAGGCGCAAGGCCATGGCCGTGGCCGCCGCCACCGCGCCGACACCGACCTGACCCTGTGCCCACAGGTAAAGCGTCATACCGGCGGTGCTGGCGATCAGGCCCATGGACAGCACATGGTTGACCACCTCGAAGCCGCTGACCAGGCGCATCTGGCGGTAGGCCGTGCCCAGGAACTCCTGCATGGCGCTGCGCGCGAACTGCGCCTCGCGCTGGCTGTGCGAGAACAGCTTGACGGTGCTGATGTTGGTGTAAGCGTCGGTGATGCGGCCGGTCATCAGGCTGCGCGCATCGGCCTGCGCACTGGCCGCCCGGCCCAGGCGCGGCACGAAGAAATAGAGCGCCAGGCCGTAGCAGAGCAACCAGCCCAGAAAAGGCAGGACCAGGATCAGATCAAAGCTGCCCACCACGCCCAGCATGGTGATGAAGTAGATGGTGATGAAGACCAGGATGTCGGTGACGATGAGCACGCAGTCGCGCACCGCCAGCGCCGTCTGCATCAGCTTGGCCGAGACCCGGCCGGCGAACTCGTCGGCAAAAAAGCTCATGCTCTGGCCGAGCAGATGGCGGTGGAAGTTCCAGCGCAGGCGCATCGGGAAATTGGCCGACAGGCCCTGATACTTGCTCAGGGCCTGCAGGGCAATCAGCAGCGGGCTCAGCAAGAGGATGCCGGCCAGCAGGGCCAGCCGGC
>JAIXSD010000137.1 GCA_027484885.1 Rubrivivax sp. | reverse complement strand
TCCTCGTGGCCCATGCCCTGGGTGGGTTCATCCAGCAGCATCAGCGCCGGCTCCATGGCCATGGTGGTGGCGATCTCGAGCGCGCGCTTGCGGCCGTAGGGCAGGTCGCCGGCCTTGAGGCTGGCCATCTCGCGCAGGTCCACCAGCTCCAGCAGGGCGAGCACGCGCGCGTCCAGCTGCTTCAGCCCCGTCAGGCCCTTCCAGAAGTGGAAGCTGGTGCCGGTGAAGCGCTGCAGGCCGATGCGCACGTTCTCCAGCACCGTCAGATGCGGGAACACGGCCGAGATCTGGAAGCTGCGGATCACGCCGCGCCGCGCGATTTCGGCCGGCCGCTCGCCGGTGATGTCCACGCCGTTGAATAGGATCTGGCCGCGCGTCGGTTCCAGGAACTTGGTCAGCAGATTGAAGCAGGTGGTCTTGCCCGCCCCGTTGGGGCCGATCAAGGCATGGATGGCGCCGCGCGCGACTTGCAGGTTCACCCCGTCCACGGCGGTGAAGCCTTTGAAGTCCTTGCCCAGACCTCGCGTTTCAAGAATCAGTTCGCTCATCGTCAGACGTTCGCCGGTTCATTCAAGGGGGACGAATCAAGCGTAGCAGCAGAGTGCCCGGCTGCCGAGGAAGCCGGGGCGCTGCAGGCTGCGGACATACCCGCATGCCGGCTCATGCTGCCACCCCGTCGGCGCGCAGAAAGCGCTCCACCAGAGCCAGCTGCTCCGGCACATTGAGGGCCGGCGCATGGCCGCAGCCGGGGATGGTGACCACGGCGGCGGCCGGGCCGCGCTCGCGCATGGCCTGCACCGTGCTTTCCAGCAGCAGGTCGGAATGCTCGCCGCGCAGGCACAGCACCGGCAGGGCCAGGCTGTCCCAGGCGTCCCAGAGCAGGTAGTCGTTGGGGTGGTGGGTGAACTGCAGGGCCATGGCCGGGTCGTAGTGCGGGGTGACGCGGCCATCGGGCAGGCGGCGCACCGAGGTCTCGGTCAGCTGCCGCCACTGCGCGTCGCTTAGCCAGCCATAAGGTTTGTAGACGCTGCGAAAGTACTGCTCCAGCTCGCTGACGGTGGCAAAGGCCGCCGGCTGGCCGGCATAGCTGCGGATGCGCTGCAGCGCTTCCTCGGCCAGCTGCGGGCCGTTGTCATTGAGCACCAGGCGGCGGATGCGGCCGCGCAGACGGGTGGCCGCAGCCAGCGTGCCGATGGCGCCGCCCATGGAGGTGCCGACCCAGTGGAATTCCTTCAGGCCCAGCTGGTCCACCAGGGCCGTGGCCTGTTGCACATAGAAAGCCAGGCAGTACTCGGTGGCCGGCGCCGGGCTCCACTCGGAGAGGCCGCGGCCCAGGGTGTCCGGGCAAATGACGCGGTAATGCGTGGACAGGTGGCGGGCCAGCTCGTCCATGTCGCGGCCGGTGCGGGCCAGGCCGTGCCAGGCGATCACGCATTCGCGGTGCTCGCTGCCCCATTCGGTGTAGTGCAGCTCGCGGCCTTCGCAGCGCAGGTAGTGGGAGCTGGGGTTCATGATGAGGACACCTCCGCCGATGTGGCTGTCTGCTGGTGAGCCCGCAGCGCCGCCGCCAGGCGCAGGCGCCCGACGATGCCGCTGGGGAAGTGGTACACGGCCAGCACGAACAGAATGCCCAGCCAGAGCAGCCAGCGGTCCGGCGACACCAGCTGCGAGAGCACAGGCACGCCCTGCAGCGCGCCCTCGCCCAGGCGCAGCAGGTCTTGCAGATAGTTCTGCGCCAGCACGAACACCAGGCTGCCCAGCACCGCGCCGTAGATGGTGCCCATGCCGCCGATGACGACGATGAGCAGGATGTCCAGCATGATCTCGAACGACATGGCCGTGTCCGGCCCGGCGTAGCGCAGCCAGATGGCGAGCAAGGCGCCGGCGCTGCTGGCGAACAGGGCGGCCAGCACATTCGACAAGGTGCGGTAGACGACGGTGCGGTAGCCGATGGCCTCGGCCCGGAACTCGTTTTCGCGGATCGCTTGCAGCACGCGGCCGAAGGGCGAGTTGACGATGCGCAGCAACAGCAGCACCAGGCCCAGCACGGCGAAGAACAGCAGGTAGTAGCTGAGCAGGCGGCCGTCAATCGTCACGCCCAGCAGCGGCTCCTCCAGGTATTCGGTCGAGGCCTGCAGGGCGGCGGGCAGCTTGAAGTTCAGGCCGTCCTCGCCGCCGGTGAAGTCGGACAGCTGCGAGGCCAGGGTCAGAAAGGCCGAGGCCACCGCCAGGGTGATCATGGCAAAGAAGATCGCCTTCACGCGCAGGCTGAAGAGCCCGATCACCAGGCTCAGCAGCAGGGACAAGGCCAGGCCGGCCGCCCAGCCCGTGGCCAGCGCTGGCCAGCCCGCGCCCATGCGGCTGCTGGCGATGGCAATGCCGTAGGCGCCGATGCCGAAGAACATGGTGTGGGCAAAGCTGACAATGCCGGTGTAGCCCAGCAGCAGGTCGTAGCTGGCCACCAGCACGATGAAGACCAGCACTTTCGCCGCGACATTGAGCGCCTTGGTCGAGGGGAAGATGAAGGGCAGCAGGGCCAGGCCCAGCACGCTCAGGCTCAGCAGCAGGGCCAGCCAGCGGCTGCGCGGCAGGTCGTGGGACAGGAGGTTCTTGAGGGAGAAGGTGGAATGCATGGCTTGAGGTCCCTGGCTGTTCAACGCTGACCCAGCGGGTACAGGCCCTGCGGCCGCCACATCAACACCGCCACCATCAGGCCGATGTTGGAGAACAGGGCCAGCTTGGGCGCGAGGAAACCGGTGTAGTTGGCCAGCAGGCCCACCAGCAAGGCGCCGACCAGGCAGCCCACGGTGGAGCCCAGGCCGCCGATGATGATGACGATGAAGATCAGCACATTGACCTGTGCGCCGATTTGCGGCGTTACGCCCTGCTGGTACAGGCCCCACATCACGCCGCCCAGGCCGGCCAGGGCCGAGCCGCCGACGAAGACGGCGACAAAGAGACGGCGCACGCGGTAGCCCAGGCTCTCGACCATCTCGCGGTCCTGCACGCCGGCGCGGATCAAGAGGCCCAGCTTGGTGCGGTTGAGCAGCCAGAGCAGGGCCAGCAGCACGGCCAGGCCGGTCAGCACCGCGACGATGCGGAACTTCTCCACCGCTGCCTCACCCAGCAGCAGGGAGCCGCGCAAGCCCTCGGGCAGGGGCAGGGGAATCATCTGCGCGCCCCAGATCACCTTGAGCAACTCCTCGCCGATGATCATGCCGCCCATGGTGATGAGGATCTGCTTGAGGTGCAGACCATAGGCTGGCCGCACCAGCACGCGCTCGAACAGCAGGCCCAGCGCGCCCGCCACCGCCATGCCGGCGCTGCAGGCCACGGCCACGGCGAAGAGATTGGCGCCGAGGTGGGGTGTTTCGGTGAAGCTGCTCATGGCGCCCAGCACCGTGGTGGCCATGAAGGCGCCGAGGGCGATGAAGACGCCGTGGCCGAAGTTCAGTACATCCATCAGTCCGAACACCAGGGTCAGGCCCGAGGCGATGATGAAGATGATCAGGCCCATGGCCAGGCCGGCGATGGTCAGGGTCAGCCAGGTGCTGCCGCTGCCGACCAGGGGCAGGGCCAGCAGGGGCAGGGCGGCCAGCAGCCAGAGCGGCCGCAGGTCGAAGCGGGCCTTGGGGATGGCTGCGGCGGCAGCATCCGCCGCGGAAGGGGGGGTGCTCAGGGTCTCAGCTTGTGTGCTCATTGGGCCAGTCCTCTTTTTCTTTTACTGATGAGCCGCCAGGCTCAGGCCCAGCAGGCGCTGCTGCAGGGCCTCGTCCTCGGCCAGGGCCTGCATGGCGCCGGCGTGGACCACGCGGCCGTTGTCCATCACCGCGACCCGGTCACCCAGGGCGCGGGCGACCATGAAGTTCTGCTCGACCAGCAGCACGGTGGTGGGGGCCTGGCCTGGTTGCTCGCCGCCGCGCTTGAGCTCACGCAGCGCCTCGATCAGGTTCAGGATGATGGCGGGCGCCAGGCCCTTGCTGGGCTCGTCGATCAGCAGCAGGCGGCGCGGTTCGATCAGGGCGCGGGCGATGGC
>JAIXSD010000211.1 GCA_027484885.1 Rubrivivax sp. | reverse complement strand
GAGACCCTGGCGCGCCGCTACCCGCTGGGCCATGAGGTGCGCAGCGACACCGCGCTGTTCGACTACACCATGGCGCTGAAGAACCGCTATCTGCGCAATGCGCCGCCCCTGTCCAAGGTCTGCTTCGATGCCAAGCTCAAGGTGCTGCAGCATGCCCTGGGCACCCACACCCGCGCCTCGCGTGTGCAGGGCGCCAAGCTGACCAGCAAACGCGAGATCCGCGTCGCCAGCCTGTTCAAGGAAGCGCCAGCGGAGTTCCTCAAGATGATCGTGGTGCACGAGCTGGCCCATCTCAAGGAACTGGACCACAACAAGGCCTTCTACCAGCTCTGCCAGCATATGGAGCCGGCCTACGGGCAGCTGGAGTTCGATCTGCGCCTGTATCTCACGCATCAAGACCTGCTGGCCGCGGAGGCTGCGCCATGATCTTGTTGGCACCAATGGAAGGCTTGCTCGATCACATGTTGAGAGATGTGCTGACCCGCGTCGGCGGCATCGACCGCTGCGTGTCCGAGTTCATTCGCATCACTGACATGCTGATGCCCAACCGCGTGTTCACCCGCATCGTGCCCGAGCTGTTGAACGGCGGGCGCACGGCGGCTGGTGTGCCGGTGCGGGCCCAGCTGCTGGGCAGCGACCCGGCCTGCATGGCAGAGAACGCGGCCAAGCTGGCGGCGCTGGGGCCGGCCGGCATCGACCTCAATTTCGGCTGCCCGGCCAAATGCGTGAACCGCCACCGTGGCGGCGCGGTGCTGCTGGACGAGCCGGAGCTGATTCACGAGATCGTCTCGGCCGTGCGCCGCGCCATGCCGGCCGACATGCCGCTCTCGGCCAAGATGCGCCTGGGCTATATGGACAGCCACCGCACCCTCGATTGCGCCCTGGCCATGCAGGACGGCGGCGCCGAGGAGTTGGTCATCCATGCCCGCACCAAGGCCGATGGCTACAAGCCGCCGGCCTACTGGGACCGCATCGCAGCGGTGCGCGAGGCGCTGCAGGCGCGGGTGGTGGCCAATGGCGAGATCTGGACGCCGGCCGACGCTGAGAACTGCCGCGCACAGAGCGGCTGCAGCGATCTGATGGTGGGCCGCGGCATGGTGGCCAACCCCGGCCTGGCCCTGGCCCTGCAATCCCCCGATGGCCCCGCGCTCAGCTGGGCGGCCCTGCTGCCGCTGATGCGTGGCTTTTTCGATCAGGTGCGCCGCAACGTCGCCCATCGTCACCAGGCCGGCCGCCTGAAACAATGGCTGCATTACCTGCGCCGGCATTACCCGGAAGCCGAAGAGGCCTATCTGCGCCTGCGCACGGTCAATTCGCCCGAAGACCTGGACCTGCTCTTGTTCGGCCCGCGTGAGTCCGCCTGGCAGGCCGGTGTTCGCTCAGAGTTCGAGCTAGAAAGTTGTTCCGCATGAAGTCCAGCAAATCCCTGTCCGGCCTGGGCGCCTTGTCCGGCCTGGTCTATTCCACCGACAGTGGCCGCACCTGCCCCGAGTGCCGCCAGGCCAAAGCCGATTGCCGCTGCGGCCGCCCTCAGCTGCCCAAGGGCGATGGCATCGTGCGCGTCTCGCGCGAGACCAAGGGCCGGGCCGGCAAGGGCGTCACCCTGGTCAAGGGCGTGCCACTCGACGAAGCCGGCCTGATCGCCCTGGGCAAGGAGCTCAAGGCCGCCTGTGGTTCGGGTGGCACGGTCAAGGACGGCGTGATCGAGGTGCAGGGTGACCACCGCGAGCGCGTGATCGAGCTGCTGAAGAAAAAGGGCACCTGGACGGTCAAGCAAGCGGGCGGCTGAGGTCGCTGCTGCCCAGCTTTCGGGCGGTGGATTGGTGTTTTCCCGAGGGGTCGCAGTCGCAGCAGGGATAATCCAGCGATGAACGCCCCCACGCCCGACTCCAAACTCTCCTTCGCTCAGCTGCCGCTGAGCGCCGCCATGCAGGCCAATCTGGCCCAGCTGGGCTACACGCAGATGACGCCCATCCAGGCCGCCAGCCTGCCGCTGGCGCTGGAGGGTCAGGACTTGATCGCCCAGGCCCAGACCGGCAGCGGCAAGACGGCCGCCTTTGCCCTGGCCCTGCTGCACCGGCTTGATGCCAGCCGTTTTGATGTGCAAGCCCTGGTGCTGTGCCCCACGCGCGAGCTGGCCGATCAGGTCACGCAAGAGATCCGCCGCCTGGCCCGCGCCGCCGACAACATCAAGATCCTGACCCTGTGCGGCGGTTCGCCGATGCGGCCGCAGATGGACTCGCTGGGCTTTGGCTGCCACATCGCCGTGGGCACGCCGGGCCGGGTGATGGACCACCTCGAGCGCGGCAGTTTGAATCTGGGCGCGCTCAGCACCCTGGTGCTGGACGAGGCCGACCGCATGCTGGACATGGGTTTCTTCGACGACATCGTCACCGTCGCCCGCCAATGCCCGAAGAAGCGCCAGACCCTGCTGTTCTCGGCCACCTACCCCGAGGGCATTGCCAAGCTGAGCAGCCAATTCATGCGCGAGCCCAAGGAGGTCAAGCTGGCCGCGGGTGCGAGTGCCAGCCAGGCGCCGGCGCAGATCGAGCAGATCGCGTTCGAGGTCAGCGAGGGCGAGCGCCTGCATGCCGTTTCGCAGCTGCTGCGCCATTTCCGCCCGGCCAGCACCATCGCGTTTTGCAACACCAAGCAGCAGTGCCGCGACCTGGTCGATGTGCTGAACGGCCAGGGCTTTGTGGCCATGGCCCTGCATGGCGATCTGGAGCAGCGCGAGCGCGACCAGGTGCTGATCCAGTTTGCCAACCGCAGCTGCTCGGTCCTGGTGGCCACCGATGTGGCCGCGCGCGGCCTGGACATTGCGCAGCTGGAATGCGTGATCAATGTCGAGGTCACACCCGACACCGAGGTCCATGTGCACCGCATCGGCCGCACCGGCCGCGCCGGCGCGCAAGGCCTGGCCCTGAGCCTGGCCAGCCTGGACGAGATGGGCCGCATCGGCCGCATCGAGCAACTGCTGGGCCGTGAGTTCGTCTGGCAAAAGCTGAGCAGCCTCAAGGATGCCGACGGCGCGCCGCTGCAGCCGGCCATGGACACCTTGCAGATCCTCGGCGGCCGCAAGGAAAAGATCCGCCCGGGCGACATCCTCGGCGCCCTGACCGGCGAGGCCGGTTTCAAGTTCGAGCAGGTCGGCAAGATCAACATCACCGAATTCCACAGCTATGTGGCGGTGGAGCGCAGCATCGCCCGCGAAGCAGCCCGCCGCCTCAGCGAGGGCAAGCTCAAGGGCCGCAAGGTCAAGGTGCGCCGCATGGCCGACCTGAGCAGCTTGGACTGAGGGGCGGACCGCACGCCGCACCCGCTGGTCGGGTGCCTGCTGAATCGGGCCGCCGCTTTCGGAAATTTCTCGTGCGCTGCTCGCGCACGCCCCATGCTCGCAAGGGCTTGTCTCGATAGGCGAGGGCGCTGCCCTGGGCCTAGCATGCCGCATGCAATTTTCTGCCCACCCCCCTTTGTCCGCCCGGCGCTCGCGCCCGCTGCTGCCGGCCCTGACCCTGCTTGCCGCCTTGAGCGCTGCGCTGACTTCAAGCGCTGTCGCTGCCGTCCCGGCCGCCAAGCCGGCGTCCGCCGCGATCAGCCTGGAGCGCATCCACAGCGATCCGCCTCTGGCGGGCCGTCTTCCGCGCGCGCCGGAGTTGTCGCCGGCCGGGGGCTGGGTCACCTACCTGCGCGCCTCAGAGCAGGACAGCGAGGTCAATGAGCTCTGGGGTCAGGCCTTGCCTGGCGGTCAGCCTCAGCGCTTGGTGTCGGTGAGCGATTTGATCGGTGCGCAAACCGTGCGCCTGACCGAGGCGGAAAAAATGGCGTTGGAGCGCCGCCGCGTGCAAGGCCGGGGCATCACCGGCTACCAGTGGTGCGGCAAGGACGACCGCCGCTTGATCCTGCCGCTCTCGGGTGATCTCTACCTGGTTGAGCTGACGTCGGCGGGCCCGCGCAGCCAGCGCCTGACGTTTGACGAGAAAGAGCCCGAGCGCGACCCGGTTTGCGATGCCGCCGGCCGGCAGATCGCTTACGTCAAAGGCGGAGACCTCTGGGTGCAAAGCCTGGATGCCGGTGCCGCCGCGCCCGCTACCCCGGCAGCCCGGCGCTTGAGCCAGAGCGGCAGCGAGACGCGCAGCACCGGCCTGGCGGAGTTCATTTCGGCCGAGGAGTTTGGCCGGCAGCGTGGATTCTGGTGGTCGCCCGATGGCCAGCGCATCCTGGCGCTGGAGGTGGACGAGTCCGAGGTGCCGCTCAAAACCCGCTCGCAGATCTTTGCTGACCGCATGGCCATGACCTCGCAGCGCTATCCCGGCGCAGGCGAGCGCAATGCCACGGTGCGTGCCCTGGTGTTGGACGTCACAGCCCAGGCGCCCGCCCAGGTCCTGAGCCTGCCGCCGGAGGCCGAGTACATCCCGCGCGCCGGCTGGTTCGCCGATGGCACGCCCTGGCTGCAGTGGTTCACGCGCGACCAGAAACAGCTCAGCCTGGTCGAATTCAGTGGCCCGCAGGCGCAGGCGCGCACCGTGCTGGTCGAGCGCGACCCGGCCTGGGTGGAGGTGCAGGATGATTTGCGCGAGCTGCCAACCCAGCTGCGTTCGGGCAAGCCGGCCTTGCTGTGGACCAGCGAAGCCAGCGGCCGCGCCCAGTTCTGGTTGGT
>JAIXSD010000483.1 GCA_027484885.1 Rubrivivax sp. | reverse complement strand
TGGGTTCATCACCCCTGCGCAGCGCCCGTCTCGAACGTTCGGGTCCCGCAGTTTGCCAATTCCTGAGCTCTCATCGCCCTAGAAGAACGACTTGAGTTCGCTTATCGGCACTTGCAGCACCACCTACAACAAAAATGCCCGTCAGCTTTCGACCGCGGGCTTGAGCCTGGCATTCGCCCAACGCCGCGTCAGGCGGAGTCGGACATCTACACAAGCGCCTGCGATCATAAACGAGTTCCCAAGCCCCTAAGCCGTGGGGATTACCCCAGGACCTGACAAGAGCATGACAGCCCAATCGTCCGGCAGGCCTTGATCCTCAACAAGCGGCAAGCCACACTGGTATTTTAGTGGTATCGAGCCAATTCCCATCTCCCTCCAGATCAGGGTTTACGCGAGGTCTTGCGTGAGAAAAGGCAAGGTTCTGAAACAGAAAACGCGGCCCTGAGGGGCCGCGTTGGGGCGCCACTGATGCCGCGAAGGATCAGTAGGACAGGCTGGCGCGCAACAGCAAGGTGCGACCGTAGGCATCGGTCAGGCGGGGGTCATAACCCTGCTGGAACACGGTGCCTTGGTTGGAGAACGGCGGCTTGGTGTCGAAGAGGTTCTTCAGGCCGACGGTGAACTTGGTGTGCTTGAAGCCACTCCAGGTCACCGACAGATCGGCCAAGGTGTAAGACTTCACCTTATTGAAGTACTGATCTTCCACCGCGTTCTGATCGACATAGCCCGACTTGTGACCCAGACCGAAATTGGTGCTGAAGTCACCCAGGCGCCAGTTCACGGTCACGGCATGCTGCCAACGCAGCACCGGGCTGGAGTCGGTGTACTTGCCCACGTTCTGGATGAACGGATCACCCTTGTCGCGCTGATACTCATAACTGCGAACATAAGTGGCCTCCCAACCGAGCTGGAAGCGGCCAAAGCTGTTGTTGAAGGCATAGCCAGCAGCAAAGTCAAAGCCATTGGTCTTCACATCGCCGAGGTTGTCATTCAAGGCCACCACATAGCCGAGCGCATTGGAGTTCTTCCACTCGGGCGTGTTGCAACGGTCCAGCGTGGCTTGCACATCGGCGCTCAGGTCCTTGCAGCGGCGATAGCGCGAAGCGTACTTGGCCGGGTCACCAAAGATCGCCTGCTCGGACACGGCCGAGATGGAGTTGGTGATCTTGATGTTCCAGTAGTCGATCGAAGCGGTCAGACCCTTGACCGGCTCGAAGGCCAGACCCAGCGAGAAGGTCTTGGACTTTTCCGGCTTCAGTTCGCTGTTGCCGCCCGACTGGATCTGCGCCTGCTGGCCGCAATCGCGCGACTCCACGCCACCCGCCTGAACCACGCCGCCCTTGCACAGGACCGGATCGTCGTACGGGTCACCAGTGAAGCTCACGGCTTGCGGGCCGTAGACCTCATCCAACGAGGGCGCGCGGAAACCGGTGTTGTAGGACGCGCGAACATTGACGTTCTTGGCCGGCGTCCAACGGATGGCAGCCTTCGGGTTGAAGGTGGAACCAAAGTCCGAGTACTTGTCGAAACGGCCGGCAAAGGTCAGCTCGACATCCTTGCTCACCGGGAACAGCCACTCGGTGCTCAACGCCGAGATCTTGCGATCCCCGCTGACATGATAGGGCGCGACGCCAAGGGACGGCACGTTGTCGACGATGCTGTCGATGGTGTCGTTGCGGTACTTGTCCTTGCGGAACTCGGCCCCCACCGACACGCCTACCGGGCCACCGGCCATGTCCCACAGCTGGGTCGAGGCATTGAAGTCCAAGCCCTGGCTGCTGCCCTTGGCGTTGGAGTAAATGCCGCGCATCTTGGCGGCTTCGATCAGCGCCAGCGCGGCGGCGTCGGCCTCACCGAAGGGGTTCAGCTTGCCTTCGGTCACGCCCTTCTGGATCAAGGACTTGTTGACGTAGCCGTCCTGGATGTCCTGATTGCCCTTGCTCTCGGCATTGAAGAAGCCGGCACGGTAGTCCCAGTTGCCGTAGCTGCCGTCCACCGAGATCACGGTGCGATTGGCCTTGGTCGACGCCTGGTTGGTGCGCGCACCGCCAGGGATCATGCGCCAGCCCACGGTGATGGGCAGAGTCGGATCGATGCCGGCATAGCTCTTCGGGAAGAAGGGGCTGCTGGTGGGCATGCTCAGGCCGGTCACGGGGTCAGAAGCGACGCGCGCAATATTGCTGTTATCCGTCGCCATATGCTCCAGCGACAGGTACTGGCCGCCCAGCTTGGCGGTGGCTTTGAGCAGGCCAGTCTTGGTTTCCGTATCCGGAATGATGTCGATGAAGGCCGTGTAGTCAAAACGGCAGGTGCTGGTCGAGATGCTGGGCAGGTAGAGCGAGAACGGCGGTGCGCAGCCTTTCAGCGAAGGGTTGCCCGAGAGCGAGACGGTCATGGGCGCACCGGTCTCGTCCAGCACCGGCTTGCCCGCGGCATCCAGCACCGGCTGGGTTTGCGAGAAGTTGGCCGGGAAGGAGGTGCCCGAGGTCTTGAGCAAGCCGCGATCAGGAATCACGCCCGTGCGGGCAAAGTCGCGGTCCACGGCACGCACGCGCTCATTGGTCTGCTTGTCGATCGAGGCCCAGACGTTGAAGCCGTCGGCTTCCAGATTGCCCCAACCGCCGCTCACGGCGATGCCCTTCTTGACCCCGCCTTCTTCGCGCGGCTTCGAGTAGTTCACCGAGGCGTCAATGCCGCGGTAGTCACGCTTGGTGATGAAGTTGATCACGCCGCCGATGGCGTCGGTGCCGTAGATGGCGGAAGCGCCATCACGAAGCACTTCCACGCGGTCGATGGCGGCAAAGGGGATAGAGTTCAGGTCCACCGAGGCGGAGCTGAAGGCGAAGGCGGCCACACGGCGCCCATTCAGCAGCACCAGAGTCTTGTTCGAACCCAGGCCACGCAGATTGGCGTAAGCCGCACCACCCGTGCCGGAACCAATCGTTTGCGAGCTGCCGGTCATGGACTGGCTGGCCGCGATCTTAGCCAGGGCGCCCTCGGCCGAGTTGACACCGGTGGCGCGCAGATCCGCGGCCGAGATGACAGAGATGGGCAATGCGCTGTCGGTGTCGACCATGCGTTTGATGGACGAGCCAGTGACCTCGATGCGCTCGAGTTGTTGTTGGGCGTGCGCGGACGAAGTGGCCAGCGCCAGACCGCCAAGCGCGATCCAAACAGCGGCGCCAACCGGGGATTTTTTGAACATGAACTGCTAACTCCAGGAGAGAATGCGGGCGAAGTCGATAGACACAGGGCGAGGCCGGCACACACAGGGCGATGGATAAAAGCACTGATGCGCAGAACGCACGCTTGAACGCATTCTGGTGAGCGCTTCGCCCGGGTGGCTGCCTAGGGAAAGTACGTGCGGCGCGCCTGAAAAATGGTCGTTTTCACATCAATGACGCAGCGCTAGATGCTTGATTCTTCAAGCTTTTGTGCACACCCCATGCCAAAGGTCATGCGCCATTCAGAGCCATCTCGGCAGCAGGTAAAGATTCGTGCTGTCGCCATGCTGCAACGCCGCATTGCACGGCAGGCATCGCTTTTGTCACTTGCGCGACAAGCATTCTGGAAGTTGTCCCCGCATCAGCCCTCGCACTTTCGACGCCAGGCGCCTGCAAAAGTGACGGTCTGAAGCAAACGGGCGCGCAAAAAAAAGGGCGCCCTCTCGGGCGCCCTGATGGGTGCGAAGCTACGGACTTGGCCGTGTTTTGGGTCTCGCAGGTTCCGACATTCAGTGCGAATGCGTGTGCTCGCCGTGCGCATGCGCAGGACCATCGGCCGGACCGTGCGCGTGGTCATGTCGGTGCTGAGGATCACCCTGCCAGCCCATCATCACATCGCGGCCTTCCACCACCAGTTCCACCTTGGCGCCGACCGGCAGGCAGACCTTGGTCTCGACATGGCCGAAAGGCAGACCGGCCAGGATCGGCGTCTTGGTGCGCGAACGCACCGCTTCAATCGCATGCTTGAGCGTGTAGCCGCGGTCCAGCGGCGACTTCTTCCAGGCGCTGAACTCACCCAACAGCACGGCCTTCTGCGCGTCCAGCACACCCGCCTGCTGCAGCTGCAGCAGCATGCGCTCGACGCGATAGGGATGCTCGCCCACATCCTCCAGGAAAAGCACGCCGCCCTTGATGCGCGGGAAATGTGGTGTGCCCAGCAGCGAGCTCAGCACACACAGATTGCCACCCCAGAGCTGGCCCTTGAGACCCAGGCCGTCAAAGCCCTTTTCGGTGCGAAAGCCCACGGCTTCGAGCAGGCCGTCCATGGCCTCGACGAAACAGTCTTGGGTCACATCGTCCACGCCGCCCTCGTCCTTGCTGCGGCCGAAATCGCCGCAGGCCAAGGGCCCCGCCCAACTTTGTGCCTTGGCATGGGTCAGCAAACCCAGTTGCAGCGCGGTGATGTCGCTGTAACCCACCCAGCGGGTGCCCTGCTCCACGCTGCGCGCCAGCAGCTTCCAGTCGATCTGGTCGAGCAAGCGGGTCAGGCCGTAGCCACCGCGGGTGGCCAAGGCCACGCTGGGCGCAGCGCTGGCCACGCGGTGCAGGGCTGCCAGGCGGGTGGCGTCGTCGCCGCCAAATCGCTGATGACGAGCCAGGGCATCTTCGTCAACGCTGACCGCAAAGCCCAGCTTCTCAAGGCGCTTGGCCGCGCGCTTCAGCGGTGCGGCATGGGCCAGCACGCCGGCAGGGGTGTATAGGGTCAGGCTCGGGCTTGCGCTCATGGCTGGGATTCCGGTGAGGGTTCAGAAGACGAAGAAAAATCGAGATGGGTCACATCGCCGGTCGGGATGGCATCGGGCAACTCGCCTTCGCCAGCCGCAGCACGCGCGGCAGCGCGGCGCTGGCGGGCGGCGTCACGGCGCTGGGCGAAAAACTCGCGCAGCAGCTTGGACGAAGCCTCGGCGAGCACCCCGCCCTGGATGCAGGTGTGGTGGTTCAGCTGCGGCTGGGCAAACAGGTCCAGCACCGAGCCGGCCACGCCGGTCTTGGGGTCGTGGGCGGCAAACACCACCCGCTTGAGCCGCGCATGCATCATGGCCATGGCACACATGGCACAAGGCTCCAGGGTCACGAACAGCTCGCACTCGGGCAGGCGGTAATTGCCCAGCAAGGTGGCGGCGTGGCGCAAGGCCACGATCTCGGCATGGGCCGTGGGGTCGTGGGTGGTGATGGGACGGTTGTAGCCGGTGGCAATCACCTGGCCGGCGCGCATCAGCACCGCGCCAACCGGCACCTCCCCTGCAAGCCAGGCGTTATGGGCCTGATCCAACGCGATGCGCATGGCGTATTCATCGGCTGCGGAAACCGCAGCGGCGGGCAAGGAAGGTGGGAGGAGGATGTCAGACATGATCGGCCCGACGCAGTGTAGCAAGCGTACCGCCCCGCCCCGGGAAATCCCTGAGGGCACGGTCCGCGCTGCTGCCAACGATGAGCCGACCCAAATGACTCAGGGCTGAGCCTCGGACGCGCGGGCCGCCGCCTGATCCACCAACTGCTGCACCTCCTGCCGCACGGCCTCAGGGCGAACCGAGCCGCCCGGCACTGCGCCTGCGCCTGATGCTGAGTTGCTCGCTGAGCCGCTGGCCGAAGCCGAAGCCGAAGCAGAACCCGCAGGCTGCAGCGAGCGCGCCTGCTGCTTGACCATGAACAAGACCACCGCCAAGGTGATCACCAAAGCCAAAATGCTGAACGCTGCGCGCATCGACAAACCGCCTCCCGCGGAAAACAAAAGTTCCAGATACCGCAAGCCTAATCGAGCGCCCCATCCGGCCGCGCATCCAGACCCGCCTCGCGCATCTTGCGGTACAGCGTGTTGCGGCTGACACCCAGGCGCCGTGCCGCTTCGCTGCGGTTGCCCTGGGCCAAGGTCAAGGCCTGCTGCACGCAGCGGCTGGAGGCCTGGCGCAGGTCCAGTTCCAAAGGCGGCGCCTCTTCCGCCACCGGCTGGCCGGGCTCAGCTCGCGCCACGGCCTGCAACTCTTCAACCACATCGTCGGGCAGATGGCTCCAGCCGATCTGCGCCTCGTCGGCATCAAGCAGCGCGCAGCAGGTGCGCAGCACATTGGCCAGCTGGCGCAGATTGCCTGGCCAGCGATGGCGTGCCAGCGCAGCCAAGAGATCGGGGGCGACGCTCACGCTGCGGCTCGGCTCCGACTCGGCCAGCAGGCGCTGCACCAGGGCCGCAAAATCGCTGCGCTCGCGCAGCGGCGGCAGTTGCAAGCTGAGCCCGTTGATGCGGTAGTACAAATCCTCGCGGAAGCGCTGCGCGTCCACTTCCTCGCGCA
>JAIXSD010000664.1 GCA_027484885.1 Rubrivivax sp. | reverse complement strand
TGTTCTCGATGTCCAGGCGGTGCGCCTCGATCTTGGAGAAGTCCAGGATGTCGTTGATGATGGTCAGCAGGCTGCTGCCCGACTGCTCGATCTTGCGCACCATCTGCAGCGTGCCAGCCTCCAGCGGCTGGCGTTGCAGCAGGTAGCACATGCCCAGGATGGCGTTCATGGGCGTGCGGATCTCATGGCTCATATTGGCGAGGAACTCGCTCTTGGCCTGGTTGGCCGATTGCGCCTGCTCGCTGCGCTCCAGCAGCACGAGGTTGAGCTCCTGCAGGCGCAGCTGGGCCTGCTTGAGCGCGCTGATGTCGGTGACCAGCACAAAGAAACCACGCACCTTGGTGTGAGGCGATGGGGCCGTGTTCGGCTGCGGCTCGGCGTCTTGCTCCAGATCGGGGATGAAGTGAATCCAGGCCTCGCTGCTGTGGCCATCGGCATGCTCGATGCGGCGCTCCATCTGCTGGCTCTCGCCGCGCAGCGCCGCGTCGACAAAGGGGCGGAACCAGGCCGCGCGCTCCTCGCCCAGCAGCTCGACCATGGGCCGGCCTTTGAGCTCGATGTCGCCCAGGCCCAGCCAGTCCTTGAAGGCGGCATTGGCAAAGGCGCAGAGCCGGTCGGGCGTGCAATACAGCATCATGCCGGGCACGATGTCCAGCAGCGAGTGCAGGAAACGCTCGTTCTGCTGCAGCAGCTGGCGCTGCAGGGTCAGCTCGGTGATGTCGTTGACGACGACGTAAAAGCCTTGCACCTCGCCGTCGACCCAGTCGGGCAGGTACTGCGTCAGCGAATGACGCACCCGGCCATCGGGGCGGCTGATGCTGCGCTCAAAAGTTTGCGGCATGCCTTGCAGCGCCCCTTCGATATGTGGGCGGTTGGCTTCGAACAGCTCGGGCCCGAGCAAGGTTTGCAGGCTGCGCCCGGGCAGCTGCAGCGGGTCGATGCCGAACCAGCTGGAGTAGGCATGGTTGGCCACCTGGTTGATCAGCTGCTTGTCCCAGTAGCCGATCATGGAGGGCACGCCGTCCAGCACGCTGCGCAGGCGCCGGCGCGCGGTCTCCAGCTCTTGCGTGCGCTCCTGCACCTGGCTCTCGAGGCTGGCGTTGAGTTGCAGGATGCGGGCCTCGGCCTGCTTTTGTTCGGTGATGTCACGCACGATCTTGGCCGCGCCCATGACCTGGCCTTGGGCGTCACGAATGGGCGACACGGTCACCGACACATCGACCCGGCTGCCATCGGCGCGCTGGCGCACGGTGATGAAATGCGGCACCCGCTCGCCGCGGGCGATGCGGCTGAGGATGCTGACCTCTTCGTCTTGCAACTCGGGCGGCACGATCAACTCGCCCAGTGGCCGGCCCAGCGCCTGCTCGGCGCGGTAGCCGAAGATGTTCTCGGCGGCCGGGTTCCAGCTGGTGATGCGCCCCTGCAGGTCTTTGCTGACGATGGCGTCGCTGGAACCCGCCACGATGGTGGCCATATGGGCCGCATCGGCCGCGGCCTGGCGGCGGCGCTGGCGGTTGCTGGCCAGCAGATGCACGAGCAAGGCCAGCAAGACGGACACGCCCGCCAGGCTGGTGCCCACCAGCGAGGGCTTGAGCTGCGGCTGCAGCGCCAGGAAACCGGGCTGCGCGCGCACCTCGACCAGCCATTGGCGCCCGTAGTGCTGCAGCGGCAGGCGCAGGCTGATCCCCGCCACCGCAGGCGCGCCGGGGCGGGAGTCGAAAAAGGGTAGGGGCTCGGGCTGGCTCTCGGCATCCAGCAGGCGCACGGCGGCGCTGTCCTGGTGCAGGTCCAGGCCGGCCAGCATCTCTTCCACCAGCAGGGGCGCATAGGCCAGGCCTTGTACCTCGGCCTGTCGTTCGGTCAGGCTGCTCGGCGTGCTGCCGCTGCGGTAGATGGGCAGCATGAAGAGCAGGCCCTGGCCCGGTTTGCCGCTGGCCTGCAGCAAGGTGATGGGGCGGGTCAGCGTGGCCTGGCCACTGCTCAGCGCGGCCAGCATGGCCTCGCGCCGCGAGGCCTCCGAGGCGATGTCCAGGCCCAGGGCCGCGGCATTGGGTGCCTCGGGTTCGATGAACTGGATCACCCAGCGCTCATCGCGGTTGGGGCTCAGGGATTGGATGTGGAAATCAGGCCGGATTTCCTGCTTGAGCTTGCGCAGAAAGGCGGCTTCTTGCTGAGGCTGCAGGCGGCGGATCAGGCCGAAGCCTCGGGCGCCCGGGAACTCGCGCGCCAGATCGCGCGAACGCATGTACTCCCGAAAGCCCTCGCGGCTGAGCTGATCCAGGCCTGCCGCCAGGGCCGCACCGCGGGCGCCGCGCAGGCCGTACTCATAGCTGCGCATGCGCGCCTGCACCTGGCCCAGGGTCTGTTCGGCCAAGTCGCCGAAACGCCGCTCGGTCTGTGCCTCTTGCTGCCGCTGCAAGGTCAGGGTGGTGGCAAAGGCCAACACGCAGCCTCCCAGCAGCACTGCCAGAGCCCAGGCTCCGGACTTGCTGCCATGTTTCATGTGCGCTCCCTGCGGTCGACCCAGGGGCACGGCGACCGCTTTGAAGCGAGACTAACCCATTTCCCGCGCAGCGGGCGTGCGCTGTGGGTCCCAGAGTACGCGGGCCGCGCGCTGCAGCGCCCAGGCCATCAGCAGGCCCAGGGCCAGGCCCGCGCTGTCGGCCAGCAGGTCGGCCCACTCGCCGCTGCGCCCGGGCACCTGGCTTTGCAGGATCTCGATCGCGCCGCCGTAGGCCAGCAAACCGATCCACAGCGCCACCCGGCGCCTCGGCCAGGCCAGCAGGCCGACCGTGCACAGGCCCGCAAACGCGCTGGCATGGTTGAGCTTGTCCCAGCCCAGGGTCGCTTGTTTGGGCGGAGCCGGGCTCAGCGCCAGAAAGGAAATCGCCGCCAGCATCAGCAGGAACAGGCCCAGCAAGGCGCGATGGAGCCAGGGCTGTTGCCAAAAATCCGGCTTGCCGAGGGGCGATGTGTGAGGGGCTGAGGCGTGGGCCAGAGGGTTAGGTCGTGTCACGGTGCGGCGCGAATTCAGTGAAGCCGGGAGTGTCGCCCGACCGGCATTGCATCGTGGCAGCTTTGTATGACGTGCTGACCGGGGCCAAGCTGGTTCGCCACGTCAGCGCAGCCGCCTGCGTGCCCTGGCCGGCTTTGCCTGCAGTCCCGCTCCACTCCTGAAACAACAAAGCCCAGCTCTTGCGAACTGGGCTTTGCAGATTTTTTGATGGTGCCGGAGAGATGAATCGAACACCCGACCTTCTCATTACGAATGAGCTGCTCTACCGACTGAGCTACACCGGCATCAAGCCTTAAATTCTAGCAGGAATTATTTGGCCGAATCAAGGTGGTAGGCGGTGACGCGCTCCACCTCGTTCTTGGAGCCCAGCACCACGGCCACGCGCTCGTGCAACTGCGAGGGGCTCAGATCCATGATGCGTTGGCGAGCATTGGTGGCCGCGCCGCCGGCCTGCTCGACCAAAAAGGCCATGGGGTTGGCCTCGTACATCAGGCGCAGCTTGCCGGCCTTGTTGGGCTCGCGCTGGTCCCAGGGGTACATGAAGATGCCGCCGCGGGTCAGGATGCGGTGCACATCGGCCACCATGGAGGCGATCCAGCGCATATTGAAGTTCTTGCTGCGCGGGCCTTCTTCGCCGGCCAGGCATTCGTCGATGTAGCGCTTCACCGGGGCATCCCAGTGGCGCATATTCGACATATTGATGGCGAACTCCTTGGTGTCCTCTGGGATCTTCACGCCTTCTTGCGTCAGCACAAAGCTGCCTTGCTCGCGGTCCAGGGTGAACATGGCCACGCCGGCGCCGAAGGTCAGCACCAGGGTGGTTTGCGGGCCGTAGACGCAGTAGCCGGCGGCCACTTGCTGCTTGCCCGGCTGCAGGAAGTCGTCTTCCGACACGCCCTTGCTGCCCTCGGCCTTCTTGAGCACCGAGAAGATGGTGCCAATGGAGACGTTGACATCGATGTTGGACGAACCATCCAGCGGGTCGAACATCAGCAGGTACTCGCCCTTGGGGAAGCGGTTGGGCACCAGGTAGATGCCTTCCATTTCCTCGGAGGCCATGGCCGCCAGATGGCCGCCCCATTCATTGGCCTCGATCAGCACCTCGTTGGCGATGATGTCGAGCTTCTTCTGGATCTCGCCCTGCACGTTCTCGCTGCCGGCCGTGCCCAGCACCTCGCCGAGCGCACCCTTGGTGACGCTGATGGCGATGCGTTTGCAGGCGCGCGCAACCACCTCGATCAGCAGGCGCAGCTCCTGCGGGATGTGGCCGTGCTGGCGCTGTTGTTCGATCAGGTATTGAGTCAGGCTGATGCGACGTGTCATGGTGACGGTCTTTCTCGGGGAAGTAAAAATTCGGTTCAGAGCGCGGCAGACGAAGAAAAGGGGCCTCTTGGCCCCTTGTCATCTGCCCGTTCAGGCGGCGGCGTCGGCCGACTTGTCGGACTCCAGCGCACGGTCGATGACCTCGCGCACATCGCTGGACAGGTCGGGCTTGGCGGCCACGCGGCGGATCGCCTCCAGGGCGGCGCTGCGGTAGGGCCGGGCCAGGGTCGTCCAGCGGTCCATGGCGCGGGCCAGGCGGCTGGCGATCTGCGGGTTGATGGCGTCCAGAGCCAGCACCTGCTCGGCCCAGAACACATAACCGGCTGCATCAGCGCGGTGGAAGGCGGCCGGGTTGAACATGCACAGCGAAGAGATCAGGCTGCGCGCGCGGTTCGGGTTCTTGAGCGTGAAGTCCGGGTGCTGGGTCAGCTGCTTGACTCGGGCGAAGCTCTTGCCATCCCGCTCCGGCGTGCGGCCTTGCAGGGCGAACCACTTGTCGATGACCAGGGCGTCGTCCTTGAACAGCTCGTGGAAGCGGGCCAGGGCCGGTTCGGCCAGCTCGGCATGGGCGTTGACCAGGGCACTCAGGGCGCCCAGGCGCTCGGTCATATTGCCGGCGTCCTTGAAGCGCTGGTAAGCGCGGCCGGGCCAGACGGTGTCGCCGCTGCGGGCCGCGTCCAGCACCAGCATGCTCAGGGCCAGATTGGCCAAGGCGCGCTTGCCGGAGGATACCGGGTCGGGCGTGTAGCCGCCCTTGATCTGGTTGGCCTCGAAGGCTTCGACCCAGTCCTCGCGCAGAGCTTGGGCCAGCTGGCTGCGCGCGGCCTCCACGGCGGCGTGGATGGCTTGCGGGTCCACCAC